>CAYGRM010000136.1:0-15499 GCA_964352225.1 uncultured Saprospiraceae bacterium
GGTAAACATCGAAAAAGCTGCAAAGAATTTTAAAAGAACAGCTAAGAAATTAAATAAAGAAACAATGAACGTTTCTGAAGAAGTTGTTGAAGGAGCAATTGAAGCTGGAGAAAAATGGACAAAAGTAATGGCGAAAGCTATGAAAGCTGGAACTACTCTTTTGGGAAAGCAACAAGACTTAGTTTTTGATGTGTTAGAAGGTGTAAAAGCTCAATCTACAACAGGGACTAAAAGATTTGGAAAATTGATCGGTTTTAAAGCTATTTCTAAAAAAGTTCAAGAAGTAACTAATGAAGCTAAAGCAAAAGTAGAAGAAACTCGTCAATCAATGGATGAAGCTTATGATAAAGTAGTAAGAATTGACATCGCAAAAGCAGTTAGTGAAACTGTAGATAAAGTAACTACATCGGCTAGAGAAAGAATGGATGAAACTCGTCAAACTTTAGATGAAGTTTATTCTAGATCTATTAAGGCTGGTGCAGTAAAAACAGCAACTAAAAAAACTAAGAAAGTTGTTAATACTGCAAAAAAAGCTAAGGCTACAGTTAAAGTGGCAGCTAAAGCAATTGCTAAAAATGATGACCTAAAAGTTATAGAAGGAATCGGTCCTAAAATGGCAACAATTTTAAACGAAGCAGGAATAGTGACTTTCAAGCAATTAGCAGAAACGAAAGTTTCAACTGTAAAAGAAATTTTAACAGCAGCAGGTCCACGATACAATATGCATGATCCTTCAACTTGGGGAGAACAAGCGAAATTAGCAGCAGAAGGTAAAATGGAAGAGTTGAACACTTTGAAAGCAGAATTGAAAGGTGGTAAAGTAGCTAAGAAATAATTTTTTAAGAAACAATTTTTGTAAAAAAATCTAAATATAAAATATCATGGCAAAGAAGTCAGTAAAAAAAGTAAGTAATAAAGTAAATAAAGTTGAAATGACTGAAACTTTCAACAAAGTAAAAGATACAGCTGTAAAAGTAAATACTCAAGTAATTGAAACAGCAGGTGAAGTAATGGATGATATGAGAGAAAATGGAAAATACTGGGTAGAAACTACATCTCAAAAAGTAAAAGAAACAGTTAATAATTTTGATGTAGCTGAGATGGCAACTTCAACTGTAAAAACTGCAAAAGAAACAGTAAAAACAGTAAACAAAGTGGCTTTAGATTCTGCTGATGATTTAGTTGATGTAGCTTTTGAAAATGGGAAAAAATTGCAAGGTTTAACAGCTAAAGCAATCGAAGGAAGTTTCAATATTGCTGCAAAACAACAAGATATCGTTTTCACAACTTTAGAAACTTTAAAAGGACAATTGACTAAGAATGCTTCTCGTTTTAGAGATTTATTCAAAGCAAATTAATACCCGAACTTTAGTGATATAGCTGAGGCATTCCATTTTGAATGTCTCAGTTTTTATATACACCATTTAGATCGGTCAGAACTTTAGTTTAAAGTTTAAAAATATATGTAGTTAATTTAATTTTCTTAGGGAAAAATAATTTACTACTATTTCTAAAAGCAATTGATTCGAACCCTTGGAGAATTATTCCTCCAAGGGTTTTTTATTTTAAGAGAACATTATATATGATCTCGGCAGATTTATTCCAATTAAATTTTTCTTTTTGCAATCGCCCAATTTTAATTTTTTCTCTCCTCAAGTTTTCATTTTTAAAATATTGTAACATTGCATTTACAATTTCATTTACATTATGAGGATTGACTAAAAGAGCAGCATCTTCTGCTACCTCTGGCATCGAAGAAAGGTTCGAAGTAATCAGCGGGACTTCACATTCCATCGCCTCTAAAAGAGGTAATCCAAACCCTTCAAAAAAAGAAACATAAACAAAAGCAAAAGCAGATCCAATCAATTTGGGTAATTCTTCTTCTTCCACAAAGCCTAAAAACTTAATGTTTTTTTTATGCTTGGCATTATCAAAAGCAGTTTTGACTTCCCCCGTTTGCCAGGCGAATCTACCTCCAATTAAAAGTTGATGCGGTGCATTGGTTTTTTCCTTAAAAATATCAAAGGCAGTAATCAATCCATGAATATTTTTTCGAGGGTGAACAGCTCCTACGTAAAAAAAATAAGGTTGTCCATTCGTATATTTTTCTCTAATTTCTTTTTTTGTCAAATCATTAGAAGGGAAGAAGTTGCTAGAGCAACCGTTATGTGCTACGGTAATTTTTTTCGCAGCGATTCCTATTTTATCTATCAAATCATTTTTTACAAAATGAGAAACAGTAATTATCTGAGCTGCTTTTTGCAAATATCGATGTTGAAAATTTTGATAAAATTTTCGAATAAAAAAAGAAACTTGATCAGGAAAATGATGGTAGGCAATATCATGAACTAGGACGACAGTTTTTATATAACTTCGCAAACTACAAAATCCATCGTTTGAGAAAAATACATCAGGTTGGTATTTTTCTAAAGCTCTTTTAACGGAAAATTCAAACCAAGTTACAATTAAAATGGGATGTCGAGTCGGAGGTGATAAAACGACGGGTGTTACATTTTTTCCATAAATAAATTCATCATCGTACGCTCGATCAAAGAAAAAAATAAACTCATCCTCAGGATGATTTTGAACCATGCGTCGTAACACCTCATGCGTAACTCTGCCGATACCTTCGAGCTTATTTTTTAGGAGAAATCTAGTATTGACCGCTATTTTCAATGAAAATAAATTAAAAAGTTAAGGAATGGAAAAATGATTAAATTTTCTAATGTCAAAAGTATATTTTTACTAACGAATAAAAAATTAAATTTTTACCTATGACTTTACGACAAAGGTGGCTCCAAATAGTTAGGAACTTATTAGGACTTAGAAAGTCCGAAGAGAAAGATATCAAATACCATGAGGTAATTGAAAGAGAAACTCAATTACTCAAAGTCCGACGAAAGAAAATGAAGCTTGAAGAACCTGAAAAAGTGGAGGATAATAAATTTGGGATAGCACTCTCAGGTGGAGGAATTCGATCAGCAACGATCAATTTAGGTTTTTTGGAGACACTTAATGAATTCGGAATTTTAAAACGAGCAGATTATATTTCAACGGTCTCAGGTGGAGGTTACACCGGAGCTTATGTGCAAGCAACTTTGAAAAACGGAGAGGGTGATTATTCAAAATTATTTAATGCAGAGGATATCAGTCACATGCGGAATAATGGCGAGTACATGATTCCTGGAAAGGGGTTGAAGAAAATGTTTAATCGAATTATTTTGATCGTTGGGTTTTTGATTAGTTTATTGATGAGTTGGTTGAGTCCTTTTATTATCGGGATGATGGGATATTTGGGATTTATATTATTGGATCGATTCGGATTGAATCAAGCAAGCTATAGAGAAGCAGTAGAATTTTTATTTGTAGTGATTATTCCTATTGGAATGGTCTTGTTGTTTATTCATTTTATATTAAATGTTCTGCTTAGTTATAATTTAAAGCTCTCTAATTTTTTTAATAAAATAGAAGCTTTCGCCTTGATCGTATTAGCCGTAATTTTTGCAGGTTTGTTTTTATCTAATTTGAATTGGACTAATATGAATATTCGATTTGGTGAAGTGAGTTATTATTTGATGGTAGTTTTTGCCTTATTTGTTTTGGGATATTTTGCTAATCCAAATGCGTTGAGTTTTCATCGTTTTTATCGCAATCAATTGGCAAATGCATTTTTGAGTAAAACCAAGAATCCTAATATTTTATTGCAAAATTTAATTGAAAAAGGAAATGATGAAAAAGGGAAAGAAGATTTTATTCACGCACCTTATCCTTTGATAAATACATGTTTGAATTTGCTTTCTCCTCCTGACTTAAAAAGAGAAAAATTTAGCAGCGCTAAAAAAGATTATTTAGCTGATGGAAAGATGCAACAAAATGTCAGTTTTGCAGGAGCTAAAACAAATGACTACTTTTTGCTCTCTCCCTTATTTTGTGGGTCAAAGTTGGCGGGCTATGTTCCTACCAACGACACTTATAATTATCGAGACTTGACTCTTCCTGCTGCTGCCACGATTTCAGCAGCAGCTGTGAATCCAGGAATGGGAATTTATTCCAATAAACTTTTAAGTATTCTTACAACCATTTTTAATGCTCGATTAGGGTATTGGATTCTAAATCCAAAGAAGACCAAATTGTATAATAGTCTGATATGGTGGCCAAGATACTTTGTATATGAGTTGCTTGGACAAATTGGAATTGACAATGAAATGCTCAATATTTCAGATGGAGGACATATTGAAAATTTAGCTATTTATGAATTATTAAGACGCAAATGCAAATTAATTTTAGCCGTTGATGCAGGAGCTGATCCAAAATTTACTTTTAGTGAATTCGAAAATTTAACGATTCGCGCAAGAAATGAATTAGGAATAGATATTCGATTTTCCAAAAATCAACTGGAAGAGGAGATACGTCCAAAACCTTCTGTCGGATATTCTCAAAAAAGATTTGCGGTAGCAGATATTTGTTATTTGTGGGAAGAGATTGTGTTGCGAGATAAAGACAATGAAGTTATTTTGGTTAAAGTGCCTGAGGATGGAGAAGCAAAAGAAAGGCCTATTGAGGTTTTAATTAATTATAAAAAATATGATAAAAACCCTGATCGAGAAGAAGCGGTGGAAGATATTTTAACACTTGTAGAAAAGCAAGTTGGAGATCGAATTCCTGATCCATTATTGAAAAAAGAGGCTCTAGAAAATGTGGAAAAGACGGTTAGCGAGCACTTAGAGAATGATTTGAAAATCGGAACTTTGGTTTATATTAAATCATCAGTAACTCCTCCACAGGGAAAGCCACATATCGATAAAAGACGAGATCCACTTAGATACTATACTTATAAGTATAAAATTTATCATCCAGAATTTCCACATGAGTCTACTGCCGATCAATTTTTCGATCCGGTGCAATGGACAGCTTATTATGATTTAGGAAGATTTATTTGCGCAGATGTTTTAGGGGTGGATAATCTGGATGGATATTTATCTCAAATAAAACGGGAGCAGCGGCCTAATTTTGGAATTGATGATTTAGTTAATCGAAGATTTGGACGACGCGTCAAGATATTTGAAGAGCATAAACAATCTATCGAAGAAGAAAAAGAGCGTTTGGAAAAATTAGCCCAGGATCAAAAGGACATATTAATTATAGAAAGATCTGCTCCAATGACTATGCGAGAATTAGAACCAATTATGGAGAGTGAAGCAGAAGCATCAGAACCAATTCTAACGACCGAAGCTGAAGCAGAAATGATTCCTCCAACCCCTGAGCAAGCTCCATCTAAAGATACTAAGATTGTGGTGGGAGAAGATATTGATTATAAAATGTAATTTTTACGTAGCAGGATTCTCCCGAATCCTGTTTCAACATTGTGTAAATAACAATAATTTGATGATTTTGACGGAACTTGAAAAAGTCCCGCTACATTCAAAAAGCACATTGAAATACTCATTTCGATGTGCTTTTTCTTTATCAAAAAAATATTTTTATTTTTTTTTAGAAAAATTAAAAACTTAACATATTGATTATCAGCAAGTTGTATTTTTAAATCAAATAGTACTATATCTTAATTTAGTACTATGTATTGCATAGTACTATAAGTTTACATACCTTTGAATTATGAAGTTAGAAAATACCATAGCACAAATGCGAAAAGGAGTATTGGAACTTTGTATTCTTTCGATTATTGCAGAGGGTGAAATTTATCCATCAGAGATTATCGGAAAGTTACGAAGCTCAGAACTCATCGTAAAGGAAGGGACACTATATCCCTTACTAACGCGCTTGAAAAATGCGGGACTTCTGGATTATACTTGGAAAGAATCGACTCAGGGGCCGCCGCGAAAATATTATCAAGCTACTACCCAAGGCAGAGATTTTCTGCAAGGCTTGATGTCAACTTGGGATCAACTTCAACATGCTGTAAATCAATCTACTAAAAATTTAACCAATAATGAATAAAGTACTCAACATCAACCTCGGAGGATATCCATTTACCATTGATGATGACGCGTTTGAACATCTTGAAAACTATTTGGATACCATTCATGCTCACTTCAAAAAGTCAGAAGGCTATGAGGAAATTACGAGCGACATCGAAGCTCGAATGGCAGAGCTCTTTCAAGAACAATTAAATGGTCGATCAATCGTAACGATTCGAATTGTGGAAACTTGCATTGGAATCATGGGAACACCAGAGGAATTTGGTGCAGAGGCTTTAGGAGAGGAAGATGATTTTTATGAAAAAACTCAAGCTCATTCTTCCTCTAAACAAACCAATTACCAAACGGGTAAAAAGTTATTTCGAGATCCAGATGATACCACAGTAGGTGGAGTATGTTCAGGAATTGCTGCATATTTTGGTGTAGAAGATCCATTGTGGGTTCGATTGTTATTCGTCTTAGGATTTTTCTCAGGAACAATTGGGCTATGGGCTTACATCATCTTATGGATAATTATCCCAGAGGCAAAAAGTGCAGGTGATCGTTTAGCGATGAGAGGAGAGCCGATTAATGTTTCGAATATTGGAAAAATTATCGAAGATGAGATTGATGTTTTTGCAGATAAATTAGATGAAATTGGAAATGAGTTAGGTTCAAAAAAAAAAGTTCCGACAAAAAGAAAAATGGTGGAAGAAGCGCCCTTAAGAAAGGGATTTCTTCTATAGGAAAAGCAGTTGGGCTAGTCGTTAGTACCATTCTAAAGATATGGAAACCTATTGTTTTCATAGTAGGACTTGGGTTAATGATTGCTTTAATCGCCATTTGGATTGGACTAATAATTGGTTTTATCGCAGCTGTTCCGTTTGCTACATTTGTTTTTGGTTCTCCAGTTTTTGCTTTTGTCGGAGCGGCTAATGTATTCTTTATTGTTGCTTTACCCATCATTGGATTTTTGCAATTTGCAGCCCGCTATGTTTTTAAAAGAAAAACTAGTGCTCGTACTCGAACAGGAATGACGCTGTTTTGGATATTGAATGTAATTAGTTTCTTTTCGGTTGGTTCGGTGGTAGTGCGAGATTTTAATCAAGAAAATGAAATGGTACAGCGAGTAGAAACACATTCATTTAAGGTAGATACGGTTCAATTGAGTTTAGGAAAAGAAGTTGGTGCCAATAGTATAATTGATTTTGATGGAGCAAAAATTATAGATGAAAATTTAGTGCTCAAAAATATTGTAATTGATTTTGCAAAATCTAAAGATGATAATTTTAAATTAATTCAATCCCATTATTCAAGAGGAAGTAGCTCAAATGAAATAGAAGAATTAACGAACGCCATTTCCTATAATCCAATAATTAATGATCAAGGAATCGTTTTTCCTGCTGACTTTTTTATTGAAAAAGGGAAGAAGTGGAGAGGACAGAAAGTGAGAATCAAACTTGAAGTTCCTGAAGGAAAATCCATTAAGTTCGGAAATGAAAAAAACAATAAATTAGAAGGCTACATCAGCCATCATTCTCGATGGAATCATACGATTCCAAGTGTCAACTGGCATGGAGAACATGTTTGGACGATGCAAGAAAAAGGTTTCTATTCGAAAAAAGATGAACCTCAAGAAATAGGAAACGATCGTGGATTTAAAGATTTTAAAAAAGTAATCATCAAAGGTGAGTTAAAAGTCAACATCACTAAAGGCGATCACTACGAAGTGAAATTGGTAGGAAAAGAACGAGAATTGCAAACCGTGACGATGGAGCAAGTAGGTGAAATTCTCGATATCAATACCTCCACTCATAGACGAGGAAGTCCAGTAAGATTATACATCACCGCTCCAGATTTGGATAGAGTTGATTTGGAATATACTGATGATGTGAAAATTACAGAGTTTGACGGAAAAAAATTAGATGTATTTAACGAGGGGAGAAGAGAAGTGAAAATTCATGTTGAAGTAGATTCACTTTATTTAAATTTCAAACGAAATAAATCTGACATCCGAGGAAAAGGGAAGTTTCTTAAAGTGAAATTGGATCAAAGTGCAAAAATGGATGCTGAACATTACACCGCTACAAATGCCTATATTCAAGCTAGTGACGCAGGTAAAATTAGACTTGAAGTAGTCGATACCTTACGTACAGATTTAGAACATGGTAGTCGAATGGTTTACGATGAAGATCCGAACGTAATCATCGATGAGATAAAAGTGAGAAGAGAAAAAAAGGAACAAGAGCGCCTTGAAAAAGAAAAACAAAGAGAAATAGAAAGACAGTAGTATTGATGAAACAGTATATATACTGTTGGTCTGACCGCTTTTGCGGAACTCAAGTGGTCAGACCCTTTTTAAAGAATTTTGATTAGTTGATTTTGAAAATCCTTGGTGCTTTGTGCTAAGGATTTTTTTTTGCCACAGACTTAAGCTGACTTTATTTATGACTTTTCGCAGACTCATTTCGTAATCTGTGAAAAGTCATAAATAAAGTCAGTCCAAGTCTGTGGCAAAAAAATCACTCAATATTCACCTTCCCCATTTCATTCCTCCCATAAAAAATCGGAAAATACATCTGCTCAGCCTTAGTAGGATTCAAAGTATACTTCCCTGAAAAGCGAGGCTCCAAAGGAATCGTAAAAGTATATTTCCCCACCGGTAAGTCCTCACAAAAAATCGCCACCCGATCTTTAAAATACTCTCGATGTGATTCTCGATTTCGATAATTCATCGGTTTAGCTCGATAAGAACAGCCCGCTGGAATTGGAATTTCAATCATCACATATTGTGCTTCATATTTTACTTCAACCATGACGACGAGATCTGCGGCTACGGCAGCTTCGAGTTCGTTGACCTTTTTCCCATCTTGAGTAAGGTGTGTTTCGATGGAAAAAATATTGTCTTTCTTCGTTGGTTCAGGGTTCCAAAACTCTTGGAAAGCAGTAAAGAAAATTGGTGTGTTCCCCGTTTTCATGACATTCAATGGTTTTTCTTCTGTAGGAAAAATAACCGTCTCGAAGGGGAATTTATCAACAGTCATATTCAATGCGCCAATCAATTGCACTTTATTTTTTTCTAAACCAGTTTCTCCATTTAAAATGTCTGGTAAAATAGTGGCTAAAATTTTGGCAGTATTGATCGTATTTCTCCAGCCGTATTTACTTTTTCTTCGAGAGAAAAAATATTGACGAATATTTTTTAATGCTTCTTCTTTTTGAACACCAGACATTTCCGAAGGCATATTCTTAAAAATATCATAAGCCAACAAAGTGATTTTTGTACTATTATTATACCACCGAAAATTGTCTTCTCCAAAGTGCCAACCAGCAAAAAGATCTTCTTTTTTGTGCTGCATAATCGAATCAATGGAGTACGGAAGCCCTTGCGCTTGACGAATTTTTATCAAAGAAAATTGATCAAATAAAGTCCGTTGAGTTGAATCTAGTTGCATTAAATATTTTTCGTAATCCACGTTTTGTTTCACATCAGAAAATAAAGTTAAGGTGCTAATCAAATCTCTACCCGTCATTTCTTCCAATCGATTGGTCAAAAAAACTAACCCTTTGTTCAATGCTTCGGTTTTGTAATTTGCTTGTTTTGCTTTTTCCAATGCATTCAAAACATAGGTGGTCATCCAAATATTTTGTTTTCCATTTTGCCACCAACCCCACGAACCATCTTCGTTTTGTGTTTTTTTCAAACGACGAATTGCTTTGATAATTTCTTTTTCGCCATCGAATTTTTCTCCCAAATGTTTTTTGATATCCTTTTCTAAAAGTAATGCAATCAATCGACTAGCAGTTTGTTCATTGCATCCATAAGGATAATTTCGCAAATATTTTACATCTTCTAAAAGTGCATTTAAAACATTGTCCTCAATGCGAATCGTCATTTTTCCCATCCTTGGAGAAACGGACATAGCAAAAGATTTTGGTTCATCCAAAACTTGAAATTCACCACTCGTTTCCTTCACTCCTTTTTGGAAAATAGGAATACTTCGCTCTTCACCATCGCCATAATTTTCAGTACTCAACAAGTAGGAGAGAGTGATTGAATCTAAATTTTGAGGTGTGGTAATTTCTGCTTTTTCAATCAAAGCATCTTTAAGTTTTGCTTGATTGGTTTTTAAAATATCATTTCCTATTTTAAAGTTAGTCGTCACTTGAAAGGAATCCAACGTGTAATTAATCGACTTACCAATGACATTTGTTTCGTCACCTTCAATGAGAAAACGAGGTAATGCTAACTGTGCGGTCAATTTTTTAAATGCTCGAACTTCAGAGGTATTAGTGCCTGCTCGAAGTTTGTTATCCATGCCGACGACATAAGTTTTCCAAGCGGTGATGTTGTCAGGGAAGGTGACGTTGAAGTAGGCTTCGCCATTTTTGTCGGTGATGAGGTTGGGTTGGAAATAGGCGTAATCGGAGAAATCGGAGCGGATGTCGATAATATTATTTTCACTTTCAGGCAGTAAATTGCCACGTACTTGAATGCCATCAATATAATAATCAGTTGCATTAGAGCGAGAACCTTTAATGGTAATGCCTGCTACCGTACTCCTCAAAGCAGTTACATTTCGAGTAGGCATATTTCTGATTTGTTCACTTGTAACAATACTTCCAGAAGTAGTCATGTCTTGCTGAATTAAAGGAACTTTGTAGCCTACGACAACAACTTCATTTAGCAGATCTACTCCTGCATCTAACGCAACATCAACTATAACTACTTGATTAGTTGCAACAATATCAGTAATTTTTTGTGGGGCATAACCCGTATAACTTACCTGCATATCATATACTCCTTCTGTAATATTGATGGAATAGTTTCCATCGATGTCTGTAGTTTCGCCAGTATAAAAATTACCATTCTTAGAAAGAATAATATTAGCTCCAATCATCTCTTCTCCTGTATCTTTGTCAGTTATTTTTCCAGAAATATTAATTAAATGATTAACAGAAGGTAAGTCATAAATATGTTTTTGATTCTCTGATAGATAAATAATTGCTTCTTCTTTTATTTCTTTTTTTGCACTATGTCTTAAAAATATTTCTTTAAAAAATGCTCGAGAAGTATCCACCGTAAAAGCATTGTTATTCCAATCTTGATATAAAGTTTCATTTGCTCGAATCGTAATTTCCTTTTTCAAATAATTTCCTTGTGGAGTAAAAAGAACGATCGTATAATTCTGTGGAGGTAAGTTCCTAAATGTTCGAATACTTGGTTGGTAAATCGAAAATGTTGAATCATTTTCAATCAAAGCAATGGCATAAATCGAGGAATCTTTTTTGTATCCAGAATAATAATTAAAAATAAAATGACCATTATTTGATGTTTGTTTTTGGTTGTAACTTCTAAAAAAAGTTCTAGCAAGACGATTATAGAATGAAGTTTTCGCTTGAATATTATTTGGAGAAAAAACTATTTCGCCTACTGGTTTTCGAGGTATTGAGGTAGGCAAAATCATCTTATTTTTAAAATAAAAGAGTTTGCTTTCATATAATCGTTCTCGATTTTTTTCAATCTCATAACTGAATCCAGGTTCGAATTTGAAAGTATTGCTCCAATCATCTTGCACTAATAATCTTAATTGATTATTGGAGTAAAATGGACCTAGTTTATAGTTTTTAATTTGAGATCCTCCATAGAATGAATTAACATTTGTTTCATCTTGCCAGACGAAAACTTTTCCTTTCGGATAGAAACTTCTTAGAATGAAAATCTTACGATTGAGTAATTCCTTCTCAGCAAGTGTCAATTCTTTTGGAGCAGATTTTCGGGAAATAAATTTTGAAAAATCTGATTTCCAATAATTGTCTACGTCGATGGACAATTCCACTTTTTCTCCATTTTTCAACATCACATTTCCAATCGTATAGATGAAATCACGAGTTCGAATCATAATTTGATTGGGTCCTTCTAGCCCGATAAAACTGTAAGTAGGCGAATTATCTACACCATGATAATAAACCAATTTTCGATTACAATAAATCAAATAGATCGGTTCCATTTTTCCATCCTTCACCAAGTATGGCGCAAATTGAGCCACGTCTTGATAAAAAGTATCCTTCGAATTCACCGCAAAAGATTCCATGTGAACACCTTGTTTTGGAAAAAGTATTTGATAATAAAGTGAGGTGTCTAATTGCAATTCATCGTACCATCGAGCAGTAATTTTTTTATTTTTTCGAACACCATTTTTTTGTTCCAACTTAAAAGTGTCAAACTCAAAAGGCGACTTCGATGGTTTATATTTAACCTGAGGTTCTTTGATGTTTTTTAAATTATCAAATTGCGAATTGATAGCACCAGCGGAAAGGTTGACATTCTTTGCAGGTTTGTCTTTAGCAGTTTTTACAGAGACTTTGAACTGTATATTCTGTCCAGGTTCAACTGTCTCCGGTTGCTCGACATCTATTGAAAGTAATTTTTTATAAAAATGAATCGGCACTTTTTGCTCGAAAGATTGACTTGCCCAAACGTATTGATAATAAAGAAAAACGGATTGGTGATTTTTACTTTTCAAGTCAAGCTGAAAAATCTTTTCATCTGTTTGACCTTTTGTAATTAGATGGTTTTTAGTGCGCAACTGAAAGCTAATGGGCAGCCTGCGAGGATTGAGAAAAGTAACAAAAATGGAATCTTTGGTTTGACTTCCAAAGGCAGATAGGTTAGGTTTATTTTCATCATCTTCCAAAGAAATATATTCGTAAGTATCTCCAATTTCAAAATCATAATCCATCACAAAAGGATTCACTCGCTCTTTGAATGGCAGTTTAATTTTGTGTTCAGATTCGATATTATTTTCATCACCTTCGAGCAATAAATTTCCTTCGGCAGTTTGTTCTTTACCATCAACAAAATACGTTGCAACGATAAACTCATCTTCCAAAGTCACTTTGATTTCTTTGTTGGACTTCTTTTTTGCATCATAATTGATAGTCACAGTTTCGGAAGTAAGTTCGCCATTGCTGTTCGAAAATTTGGCTTGAATATTAATTCGAAATTTGGCTGCTGGTAAATTTTCCGCAGGGAAAATCAATTGCGTTTCACCTCTCGTATCCAAGGCTTGCGTCAATTTCCAAAGCGTATCAGGAACGATAACTTCCTGCTCATAATATTGAGAAATATATCCTATGGTGGCAATCAATTCAATTTGTCCATCGGGAATAGTCCAACCATTTTTATCTTTTCCTTCGGCGAGTAAAATGATTTTTTCATCTGAACCATATTCTTCTTTCGTAGCTTTAAAAGTATACTCGACTTCATCCAATTGGTAATCTTCGTAGTAAAAATAATGCGACATTACCCGCTTCGTTTTTTTATTTTTTTTATAAAAAAAATCAAGACCGTAACGTTGATCGAGTGTCAAAGAATCTCCAAGGACAAATTCGTAGACATAATTCCCTTTCGAATTTGGAGAAATAGAAACTGTTGAAAAGGGACGATTATAGCTTTGATAAAACTTGAGTTGCAAATCACGAGTCAACGGTTTTCCTTTGTGATTAGTTAAGTATGCTTTGACTTTTACGGTATCACCTGGTTGATATTTTGGCTGATTGAGGACGATGTATCCACGATGTGATTTATCTTTTTTTCTTCTTCGGAAAATGCTCCAATTCCACCAACCACCTTGAATTCCATTTTTGAAAAAATACCAAACCTTGCCTCCCCATCGAAGAGGAGTGGTCATCAACCATCCAATTTTTGTACTGCGAAAACGATAATATCTTTTTTTGAAAACAGAAATTTTATCTCGATCATTGACTTGGTAAAAAACTGTTTCTCCATTTGCTTTGACTTTTAGAAAACCACCTTTATTGGTTTTCTTTTTTCGAAATGCTTGGATAGATTTATCATATTTTAATTTCTTTTTTCCAAAAAATACTTCAGCATTTTCGATCACTTTCCCGAGCGAGTCGATGACTTGAATCGTCAAGTCTCGTCGATTACTTAATGGCACCGCGGAGATAGTCAAAAAGGATTCAAGTAGTACTTCCAACTCATCATTGACCGCTTTGACAAATAGGTAATGACCGTTTAAAGTTTCATTTTTGAAAGATCGAATAGTGGAAAAAGTATCGACAAGGGTGTGAAAATATTTATCCTCCATTTCCAAATGTGGTGATTGGAAAAGCGCTTCCGCCTCGTCATCAGAGATTTTATAGATGGCAGTTATTGGACTTTTTGCAGCTGTATTTTGAGAAACCCCAAATCCCATTTTCCCAAAAAAGAAAATTATCAAAAGTAGTATTCGCATATTGTTCGATTTTTTCATAACCTAATCTTTCTAACTACAACGATGCAAAATAGTAAGAAGGTTGTAAAACCTCATTTCCGAAAAACAAAAAACCGAAATGCACTTTCGTACATTTCGGTTTTCAAAAAAAAATATTAACTATTTCGTTCTCTTTTGGGAGAGAAGAGTTTTACTCTACCACCGGAGCATCATCTGGCTCATCTGTGGCAGGTGTTCCTGGCTCATCCGTAAAAGGAGCATTTTTATTTTCTTCTTCCTCTGCTAACTTCTCCGCTTTGGCTTTTTCATCAGCAGGTCTAGGACCGATTAATTTTACTAAATCAGATTTATGTAAAACCTCTTTTTCCAATAATTCATTAGCCAAAATTTCCAACTCATTGCGCTTATCTTTCAGTAAATTTTGTGCTCGAAGATATTGTGATTCTACCATTTTTCTAACTTCGTCATCGATCAAAGTGGCAGTTTGGTCAGAATATGGTTTAGCAAATTGATTTTGCTGCATTCCATAAAATGAGACGTTACCCACTTTGTCATTCATTCCAAAAACAGAAATCATGCTGTAAGCCATCTTCGTTGCTTGATCCAAATCGCTTTGAGCGCCTGTTGAGATTTTGTCAAAAATAATTTTCTCTGCAGCTCGTCCACCGAAAGTCATACACATTCTATCTAGCAATGCTTCTGTTCGAGTGATATATTCTTCTTTTGGTAAATATTGTGCATATCCCAAAGTCCCAATTCCACGAGGAACGATGGTCACTTTTACTAGCGGAGATGCATGTTCTAAATACCATCCACAAATCGCGTGACCTGCTTCATGATAAGCAATAATTTTCTTCTCAGCAGGAGCGATAATTTTATTTTTCTTTTCCAATCCGCCAATCACTCTATCAAGTGCGTGATTGAAATCGTCCATGTCAATTTCAGACTTGTTTCGTCGAGCGGCAACTAAAGCAGCTTCGTTACAAATATTAGCAATCTCTGCACCGGCGAATCCTGGAGTCATTTCTGCCAAAACGTGAGCTTTAATTTCAGGTCCAATTTTGATACCTTTTAAGTGTACTTTGAAAATTGCTTCACGACCTTTTAAGTCTGGACGATCAATTCCGATCTGACGATCAAAACGTCCCGGTCTCAATAATGCACTATCCAAAACATCAGGTCGGTTAGTCGCAGCCATCAAGATGACTCCTTTGTCCGTTGCGAAACCATCCATCTCAACTAGTAATTGGTTCAAGGTATTTTCACGCTCATCATTGCCGCCTTGCATTTGACCTTTTCCACGAGCTCTACCAATCGCATCAATCTCATCGATGAAAACGATAC
>CAYGRM010000137.1:0-15454 GCA_964352225.1 uncultured Saprospiraceae bacterium
ATAATTTTAGGTTGTCGAGAAATTGATTTATCTTTTTTTGTGGCTCAGCCATATTTTATATTCGAACAATTTTTTCTTTGGTAATTTTTCGAAATAGTTTGGAAGCCTCCATTAGAAGGTTGTAGTTCTCACTCATCACATCCTCAAAATTCTCTGCTAACAGATTTCGAGATCCTTCGATTCCTTCAGCAAGAATAGAATTGATAGAATCAGGTTCAGGTTTAAAATAAAGTTGATAATCTTCAGGGTAGGGATTTTCGATCAAGTAGCCATAATATTCTTTTCCATTTAAGTTAGCGTCAAGCGTTTTTTGATAATAATTTAACAGCGAATATTCTTGAATACGTCGATTATTATATTGTAGGGGTCTAGAGAAATTATTATTAATTGGTTGAAAATTATCTGTTATGTTACTGTTCATTTGGCTAAATGATTTTAACCTAACTTCTTCATTGTCGGGAATCATGCGTTCGGTAGGATTTCTCAAATTAGTAAATGGCCCACGTTTAACCATCTTCAATTTATTTTGACTTTCTTCTACGGCTATTAGATATTCTTTGACGTACCTTTTGAGATTTTGTAGTTCATTATTTTTTTGAATTTGCTTACTCGTTATGGAGGATTTTTTCACTCCTTCAGGAGTGACATCTGCAATGAAATTATCCGCTAATTCTACATTGATACTTTTATTTAATTCTTGTTTACGGTCTTTTAATTTTTGAAAAGCAGCAATTAAGATGTTTTCAACAGGCTCTTCTTTGTAAGCTAAATCAGCAATGGAATAAATCAACGACAGGTTAAAAACTTCAGGAGAGTTATATAAATCTTTGTATTTATCGAGTTTTAATATTTCTGGAAAATTTAAACCTAGATTGTCCAAATCCACTTTAAAGGATTCTCGAGCATGTGATAGGAGTGTTTTATAATTGGAAATTTCAAATTGATAAAGTAGACTTTTTGTATTTGGGAAAAGGACGGTGAGTTCCGAAGGTTTTTCTAAATTTTGTTTGAACCGATTAAAAAAAGTCAAATTCAATTCCTCTTGAGCTCGCTCTGCAATAAAATCAGAGAGTCCAACCGCAACAGTTTTAGCATCGAGTAAATCTTTTCTTTTATTCGTTTCATTAATTCTGATGCTGGCATCAGTTAATTCATTTTGCGAAGTGACAATTCGTTTACGATAGCTGGAGGAAGCATCTTTGAAGGAAACTGTTTTTTGAAAATTGAGCAGAGAATCTCCATAGAGTAATTTGTGCCAAGGATTATTCTTATAATAATAATCAGGAAATGATTGTTTCATTTCGTAGTAGAAATTCCCTGGAAAGAAGACATCAACATTAGGACCAAGCAGATGACTTTCGATTGGAATATTATTTAGATAAGGATTGAGTGCATAATCTAACTGAGTTTTCTGAAAAGTAAAATTAATATCCTTATTTAATTTAGTAAAGTCAGAATGTGAATGTAAAATATTGAGAACTTTTTTTGCATTTAAGATGTCCTCTACTTTTTCACCTGAATATCTACCTATCTTTTTTCGTTCGGTTTTTGAAAAGTCATCATTAGGATTGCTCATGACTTCTATGTCATAAAAAATATTTAAGAACCATCTTTCTCCAGAGTTAATAAATTCTCCTTGCCTAACTATATTGTTGCCATCGTTTAATTCCAAGTTGAAAGAATCTAAATCCAAACTACTGATTGGCCACCTATTTATTTTTTGGACAATAGAATCACCAATCATGATGACAAGTGAATCTTGCAAAGTCCAATTACTAAATTCTAATTCATATTTCCCAAACTTAGAAATAGAATAAGTAAATGGCTTTATTTCGTTTAAATCCTTATCATCTATTTTAATCTTAAAGGTAGAGTATTGATTAGAGTCTGCTTTTTCAAAAAATAGTTTGATTGAGGTCTCGTTTTCCAAATACTCAGCTAGCTCCTTAGCATCTTTATAAATAGAAGATTGTGAAAAAGTAAGATTTGAAAAAATACAAAGTATTATAAGACAAGTAAAAAGTGGGCGGATTACTCTCATAATTTTCTCTTGGTTTTAAAAACTTGGAGGTAATAAATTTTTCTTTTAGAAGTTTGTTTGGTTTCAAATATAGATAAAAAAAGGTCAAATGAAGTATATTCATTTGACCTTTTTTTTCTTACCAATAAATGGGAAATTTTACTTTTTCTTTCGCAAATTCATCGTTACTCGCATACATTTCCACAAGTCACCTCCCACTTTATTAGCTTTAGATTGATCTTCCTTGAGCCATTGTTGCCATTTCTTCTCGCCTAATTTTTTGCTAAAAGGATAGATCAGCAAAACCCATTTGGTGTTACCCATCATCCCTTGCAAATTTTCGATGTCAAAATATTTTTGGAACAAATCGAAAGTCTTTTTAGTAAATGGATATTCCCAATCGCTATCTCTTTGGAAAGGTCGGTAAATGGCTCGAAGGGTTTTGAGTGGCCAGTAAGTTGCCAAAGGATCAGAAGTAATTACTTGACCGCCGGGAGCTAAAACTTCATCTACACGTTCAAGAAATGGTTCCATATATTTGAAATGATGAAAAACAGATTGTGCGTAAACTATATCAAAATCTCTTTCTTTAAAATCTTCGGAAAGAAAATCAGCAGCAATCGTAATAGCATTTTCGATACCTGCATCATTTATTTTTCTTTGTAATTCAGCAGTTGCAGATTCACTTAAATCTAAACCAACATAATATTTTGCTTTTTTAGCCAGATCCAAACTTAACTGATTTCCAGAATGACAACCTAAGTCTAAAACTTTTTTGTCAGAAAGGTCTCCCATCCATTTCCAATGAAGGGAGCTCCACATTTCAAATTCGCCTAATGAATTAACAATAGTTCCATATCCTGAACGAAGCTTTGCCCAAGTTCGACCAATAATATTTCCATCGTATTCGAATTGTTCTGCTTGTGGTTCATACTCGTAAAAGTCTTTTTGAACCTTATTGGTTTCGAGCATTTTCTTTAACTGTAAATCCTTGTCTTGCATGACTGCGTTTAGTTTGATTAAAAAAGAGTATGTTTTAGATTAAGTTTTCTCTGTAATTATGAGCTAATTCATAGTTACTTTAGCAAAAAAATCGCCAAAGATTAAAAGTTTATAATATACGGTTTAGGAAAAGGAAGGTCTTTTGTGGATTGGAATTAATGAAGGCAATTAATGATTTAAGAGCCTTTGCAAAATTGCATAAAATTTGAGAAAAAAACCACTTTTTTTAGTGGATAAAAACTGCAAAGGGTAGCTTAATGGCAAATAACTTCTAAATTAGAACTTATCGAAAGATGTGCTTAGGAAGGGAATTTTTCTTGTTTCCTAGTTTAAAATTTACTCCAAAACCAACTGCCATTCCTAAATTCGGAGTTGCTTCGACTGAAGGTTTTAGTTGCATACTCAAGTCATCTGAAACATCAAATGTAAGTAGATGGGCAGTTGTAAAAGCTTCTGCAGCAGTAAGGATGTAGGCTAAGCCAATTCCGATATATGAAAATTGAAGATTTTTATCATATTGATCTCGAGCATTTTTTAGGACTTCCGCACTCACTCGACCTTCAAATCGACTAGTTGTACAATCCAATCCATCGACCATAAAGCGATGTTGTTCCTTGAGGTCACGATAGTTTCTACCATTAAATTGAATACTATAGATCAGCCCTCCAAATGCTCCATAAACAATAGGGAGTTTGATGTACCAATGTTTTTTATTGTAAATCTGACCGAGGCCAGGGATAATTGCAGTAAGTACTACTGCTTTTTTAGGAGAGGGATAATCATCTTTAAAATATCTTGTGATGAAATTTCCTTTTTTCTTTTTCTTTGAAATAGTATTGGAGGATAGGGCAGAAGTATCCTTTTCCAAAGGAACTATAGATTGAGTTGAGTCACTTTGTGCTAAATTCAAGTTCCATTGGAAAAGAAAAAGAATAATTAGAAAAAGGGGTTTTTGATTCATCTTTATATTATTGAAAGCCAATAGATTTTTTTTCTGCTTTTTTCAAATCTTCTTTTAATGCAGACATTCTAATAGCGGTTACGGCAGCTTCCACACCTTTGTTTCCATATTTTCCTCCAGCTCGATCGAGAGCTTGTTGCTCGTCATTTGGAGTTAATACACCAAAGATGCAAGGTACTCCAGAAGCTAATCCTAAATTAGTTAACCCCATTGCAACGGAATTATTAATATATTCATTGTGACTAGTTTCTCCTTTAATCACACACCCGATACAAATGATGGCATCATATTTTTGATTTTGCAAAAGAATCTTGGCTGCGACAGTTAATTCAAAAGTACCAGGCACTTGAATCGTTTTTATATTTTCTTCCTCTGCTTCATGTTTGATCAATGTGTCAAAACAACCTTCATATAGAGCATGAGTAATTTTAGCATTCCAGTCAGCGACGACGATTCCGAATTTCATGTTTTTTGCAGAAGCTAAGTTTGCTTCATCGTAATCAGATAGATTTTTTAATGCGCTTGCCATATTTTAAATGATTAATATTTAACGGTGAATGGTTAATTATTTTGGGAAAGCCATTCCGATAAATTAAGTTAAAAAAAAAGGTAAGATTACTTAAAATCTTACCTTCACAATACTAGTAGT
The DNA here is from genome assembly GCA_964352225.1 of uncultured Saprospiraceae bacterium. Classification (GTDB taxonomy): domain Bacteria; phylum Bacteroidota; class Bacteroidia; order Chitinophagales; family Saprospiraceae; genus CAJQQY01. Next base: position 4,633 of record CAYGRM010000137.1, read on the forward strand.
TAAATATTTATTTGTGCGTGTTTTCTGGGGAAAAACGCGTTAAAATTTTATTAATTCATGCTAACACGTGAAATGAATTTTTCGATATCCCGTCCTTCCGGTGTATTAGGATATTTAGCTTGCAAATTTTCGTAAGTAGATTTTGCTTCTGCCACTTTTCCTTGGTATTCATATAACATACCTAATTTTTTAGTGTAGTATGCTTCCAAGAATTCATTGGTTCCTTGCCCAATTGCTTTTTTATAAAAAGAAATTGCTTTATCCATATCATTTTTCTCAGACCAAACATCTCCCAATGCACCATAATAAGTGATAGGAAGAACACTTCCATCAGGGCTATAATCTTCTAAATAAGAAAGTGCAGCATCGAATTGGCCTAAATTCAAATAAGAGATTCCAGCATAATAGTTAGCAAGATTTCCAGCAGAAGTTCCACTAAAATCAGTAGCAATATCAAGGAATCCAAGGTTTCCGTTGCCAGGATTAGCCAAAGCTAATGCAAAAGAATCTTTCTCAAACATTCGTTGAGCTTGTGCCATTTCTTCGATAGCTGAATTCAGACGAGGTGTTTTGTAAAAATTATTGTAAGCGAATATTCCACCTACTAATAAAACGAAAGCGAACAATCCGCCTAAGATTAAACTTTGATTTTTTTGATAAAAATCTTGAGCTTGTTCCGTCTTTTCTCCGATGTCCACAAGTGTATCATCTGAAGCCTTTTTATTTCTTTTTGCCATATTAATATTTGTAAATATGTAATCTACCTAATTATTAAAAGTAGATTGGTTTTGTAAAATTAGCCGCAAAAATAAAGATTCTTTTTGTTTTATACTCATTTTTGAGAAAAAAAAAGGAATTGTATTTTGGAAACCATTTTTTTTTACGAAGGTAGTTGCATGAAGTTCGATTTAAGAAGGATTTGTTTTGAAAATTTTGCGAGTACTTTTATCAAAAAAAAAACGCAAAACCACCAAAGGCTCAAAATGCGTATTTTATAAAAAAGGAGTTAGAATTAGTTCTTCACGAATTGCGAAGTCCAAATCTCATTTCCTGAAATGAAAGTGATCATGTAAATACCTGATTGCCAGTTGTTTACATTTATATTTTCACTTAAGTTAGGACTTTGAAGTTCTACAACTTGTTGTCCTAGCATGTTAGTAATTCGGATATTATCCAATTGGATATCAGATCGAATTTGTAAATTATCAGTTGTTGGATTAGGATAAAATTTGATTTTGTTTCCTAAATCTGGATTGATAGTCGAAACAAATCCTTCGATATCAGAAGTATATCTAGGGAAGATTTGGTAACCTTCATTCCAAGGTTCCATATTATCAAATTGTCCACCAATACCTGTAAAATTGAAAATATCACCAGTAGGGATAGGCATTGTAGAGAGTTCAGTATCTCCATCAACTCTCATTTGGAAGGTATTTGTACCATCTGTAATATCTACATTGAAACTTGAACCATCACCTAACCATTGAGTCCCGTCAACGAATGTCCAATCTGTCATTCTGATAAATTGAGATTCTGTATCTTCATTAAGTATAGAAACATCGACAGGAGTAATTAAAGCATTACCGGCAGAGTTTAATTTAATCTCAGTTGCAACTATTTCTGCTAATCCATTGAAATTTAGGATAGATCCAGTTACTGTAATTTCATCACCTTCAGTTACCACATAATCTGATACATCATCAAAGTTGAATACGTTAATTCCGTCTCCTAAATCATCAATGATCGTAAAAGAAAGTCCTACATTTCCATCGAAATCGATTCCGTAAACGACTCCAGTCAATCGACATAGAACATTCAAAGAATCAGCTGCTCCATCACCATCTGAATCATTAGATACTAATCCAATTGGGTAAGCTGGAGGAGGAGGAGTCAATGCATAAGTACAAGTTGGGAAAGGATTTGAAAATTGAGCATTCATTGTAAAGGTATTATCTTGTAATGCATCAGTTCCACTATATACCCAGTTTGCTTCATTGAAAACACCACCATTTGACATTACACCAAAATTACGATATGCCCAACCATCTTGATAATCCCAAGCTAATCCACTTCCATCTAAATTTGGATCACCATAAACGTCAATGACAATTCCGTTTTCAAATAATTCAATAGCATCATCTCCATTATGACCAGCAGCAGAAACTCCACCAGCAGGAACAAGGAATGTAGCTGGAAAACCAAAGAATGTTTCGAAGTTAGCTGCATTTAAACTATCAGTATAGGTGATACAATCACCCGCTGCAGCAGATACCGCAGGGAAGGTAAATTCTACTCCATCAGAACCACCACCATTATTTGCAACACCTACTCCATAGATACTCAAATCAGGAATATCCTGTACTACATATAACTCTACCATTTTTGGACCAGCAGTATTTCCACCACCTCCATCAGAAGGTTGAGGATCAGCAATTCCTGCAATAAGTAAAGGAGCAGATCCAGTTGGAATAATTTCGAGGTCAGCAGCATATCGAGGTAACAATTGGTAGCCTTCCGTGTATGGATCAGAGTCATCAAATTGTCCTCCAATACCTGAGATATTAAATGCGGTTAATGGAGCAGGCAAAGCATTCAAATCAGCCACATCACTATCAATTCTTACTGTCCAAGTAGTCGTTCCATCTGTAACATCGATATTGTTCGAACCATTGTTATCCCATTGAGCTGGGTTAACTAAAGTTACATTACTCAATCTAACTAATTGAGACTCTGTAGATTCATCTAAGTCAGAGACATCCGTTGGAGCAGCTACTGCATTACCTGAAGAGTTTAAAATAATCGTATCAGGATTAAATTGAGCTAAACCGTTGAACGAAGAAACTATTCCATCCATGGTTACTTCATCTCCTTCCACAACTGTGTAGCTAAAATCATTTCCGCTAAATACGCCAATTCCGTCTCCAGCAGCATCAATTACGGTAAACTGAACACTTGCACCACCTTGCATATCAATACCGTAAACTATACCTGTAATGGTACACGATACTCCTATAGAATCTGCTTCACCATTCATATCACTATCAGAAGTTAAAACGCCGATTTCGCAACCGGTCATCATTACTTCAATGTCAGCAGCATATCTAGGTAGTAATTGGTAACCTTCTGTGAAAGGATCAGAGTTATCAAATTGTCCACCAATACCAGTTACATTAAATGTTCCAGCTGGAGGAGGCAATGCATTTACATCAGCCACATCGCTATCAATTCTTACAGTCCAAGTTGATGTCCCATCCGTTACATCAATATTGTTGGAACCAGCTCCATCCCATTGACCAGGATCAACCAACGAAACTCCTACTAATCGAACTATTTGAGACTCAGTTGATTCATCCAAATCAGTTACATCAGCAACTGCAGATAATGCATTTCCCATTGAGTTAACAATAATTGTATCAGGATTAATTTGAGCCAATCCATTGAATGAAGCTATTGTTCCATCAATCGTTACTTCATCACCTTCATTTACAGTATATCCAAAATCATTTCCGCTAAATACGCCAATTCCATCATTGTTAGAATCAATGATGGTAAATTGAACACTTGCACCGCCTTGCATATCAATTCCATGAACAACTCCAGTCAATGTACAAGCTACTCCTACAGAATCAGCTTCACCATTCATATCGGAATCACCAGTAACTAGACCGATGGTATAAGTTGGTAAAACTACAGGCATAACCGTAACCGTTCCAATCATTCCTAATCCAACATGTGGATCACATTGGTAATTATAAGTTCCGGGAGTCATAAAAGTATGTTGGAAAGTCCAACCTGCACCAACTGAATTACCAAATGATTCAGGATTATTTGGATAAGTAGTAGTTGTTCCATTTACGTTGTGGTTTCCGCCAGTATTTTGCCATTCTACAGTTTCTCCAACGGTGATGGTTAAATCTGTTGGATTAAAAGCAGTAGCTCCTACCGTCAAAACAACATGGTCTTGAGCTATCGTGAGGGTAGTTAAAGAAAAAAGAAATAAAAGAGTAAACAGTTTTTTCATAAGGAAAAAGTTTTTATTTATGATTATAAAATGTAATAAGTGAATATTCGCAAAATTAGAAGAAAATTTAGCATTCTAGAAATTAGAAGCTAGTTATTATTGATTGATTAAATACATTAACATTAAAGCAGGTTTTTTTCATAAAAAAGTAATAGAATTATATTAATTCTAAATAACAAAGAATTTTATTTTGCAGAGTAAATGTTAATAACTACTTATCCAAATTTAATATTGAATTAACAAAGAGTTTCTATCTTTGCGCAATATTTATTCTAAACCAAAATTTAAATTAATGATGAAAAAACTACTCATTATTTTTTGTAGCATTTTTATGGTAGCAGCAGCCTTCGGACAAGGTAGTACTACTTCTTCTACTAATGGTAGGGTTACGGATACTAATGGAGATCCATTACCTGGCGCCAATGTAACAGCGATTAACAAATCTACGGGAGCTTTCTACGGAAATAGCGCCGATGCAGATGGTTACTTCCGAATTTCCAACATGAAAGTTGGAGGACCTTACACTATTACTGTAAGTTATACTGGATTCTCTGATAATGTAAAAGAGAATATTTACCTAAAGTTAGGAGAGCCATTCAGATACAATGTTCAAATGTCTGACTCTAATGTTGATTTAGGAGAAGTGGTAGTTTTAGCTACTAAAGTTTTCCCAGGTCAGTCAAATGGAGCATCTACTTCTATTTCTGATGAAGATATTGACTTATTACCTACGTTGAATCGAGATTTAAATGACTTCACTAGATTAACTCCTCAAGCGAAAGAATCATTTGGTGGAGGTTTTTCTATTGCAGGAATGAATAATAAATTCAATGCAGTTTATATTGATGGAGCTGTAAATAATGATGTTTTCGGTTTGGCTGATAATGGTACCAACGGAGGACAGACAGGAATTTCACCTTTTAGTGTAGATATCTTAGACCAGATTCAAGTGGTGGTTTCACCATATGATGTAACTCTTGGAGGATTTGCTGGAGGTGGAATCAATGCAGTAACTAAAAGTGGAACTAATGAATTTCAAGGAACTGCTTATTTCTTCAACCAAAACGAAGGTTTAGCTGGAAAAACTAGTGGTGCTTTAATTGATCGAATTGGTGGAACTAATGATGATAGAGAAAAATTAGATGAGTTTAATCAAAACATTTACGGTTTCTCTTTAGGTGGTCCAATCATCAAAGATAAGGTGCATTTCTTTACTAACGTTGAGCTTCAAAAAGATGAAACTCCTGTTCCATTTGAGATTGGAGCTTATGATGGAAATAGTTCTGAAGCAGATTTAAATAATTTCAGTACTTTTTTACGTGACAGGTATGGTTACGATGCAGGTGGTTTTGGTAGCAAAGCTGATGAATTAACAGGTTTTAAATTCTTTGGTAAATTAGATTTTAACATCAATAAAAATAACAAGTTAACTTTAAGACACCAATACACTAAAGCAGAGCAACGTGATGTATTTGGTTCTAATGATCGAACGATTAACTTCGAAAATAACGGTGTATTCTTTCCTACTACTACCAACTCTTCTGCGATTGAGTTGAGTACTACTATTGGAAATAGTGCTTCTAATAACCTTGTGATTGGATATACTTCTGTTTTTGATGATAGAGATCCAATTGGTCAAGATTTTCCTTATATGTTAATTGATGATGGACTAGGACAAATTAGAGTTGGAAGTGAGCAATTTTCAACAGCTAACCAGTTGGATCAGAAAATTTTCACCTTAACTAATAACTTCAAGTTATACAAAGGAAAGCACACGCTTACTTTTGGTACGCACAATGAGTTTTATGACATTTATAACTTATTTATCCGTCAAAACTTTGGAGTATATGAGTATGATTCATTATCACAAGTATTGGATGAATTACCAGCGTCAAATTACTTTCGTTCTTACTCATTAGTTGATAATATTACAGGAGATGGTTCTGCTGCTGGGTCTGCATTTAATGCCATCCAATTCGGTTTGTATGCACAAGACGAAATTCAGATACAACCTAATTTCACGTTGACTGCTGGACTTAGAATTGATGTTCCTTTCATCACAACTGAGCAAACTGTTGCAAGTGATTTTGAAAGTACGTTACGAGATTCTATCGGAACTGCATATGATATCGAAGGAGCTGAAGTGGGAGAATTACCACAAGGTCAAATCATGTTCTCTCCAAGAGTTGGATTTAACTATGATATCATGAATGACAGATCACTTATTCTTCGTGGTGGATTGGGAATCTTTACCAGTAGAGTTCCTTTCGTATGGCCTGGTGGAGCATTCAACAATAATGGATTAACTGTTGGTGGTGTAGATGCAGATGGAATTGATGGAGACATCGTATTCCAACCAGGTATCAATGTCAGATATGTTGCTGATGATTTTGCTGTTCCTTCTGGTCAAGTAGATTTGTTTGCTAGTGACTTTAAATATCCTCAAGTATTTAGAACAAGCTTAGCAATTGATAAAAACTTTAACAACGGATGGTTTGTATCTTTAGAAGGTATTTATACAAAAACACTTAACAACGTTTTTTACCAAAATATTAATTCTGATCCAACTGTTGATTTCAATTGGACTGGTACACCAGATGACCGACCTGTCTATACTAGAACGGACTTAGATGATCGATACACAGGTATCTATTATGCAACTAATACTAATGAAGGTTCTTCTTCTAGTATTACATTATCTACGACTAAGAAATTTGATTTTGGATTGAATATTTTCGCAGCTTATACTTATGGTAACTCTACCTCTATCTTTGAAGGAACTTCTTCTCAAAACTCTTCTCAATGGAGGGGAGCATTTAGCGTAGATGGTAGAAATAATGCACCTATAGGACGATCTGACTTTGCTTTAGGAAGTAGAATCGTAAGTGCAGTTAGCTATGTGGCTGACTGGACAAAAGATGGAAAATTCAATACAAGTATTTCTCTTTTCTACGAAGGGCAATCAGGTGATCCTTACTCTTATGTTTATAACAACGGTAGTGCTAGAAATATTAATAATGAAACTGGTGAAACTGGTAGAAACCGAAGTTTGATTTGGATTCCTGCTAACGAGAGTGAAATTAATTTAGTTGATCCTACACAATGGGAGGCTCTTGATAAATTCATCGAGGAAGACAAATATTTGAGTGAAAACAGAGGAGGATATGCTGAAAAAAATGGTGCAAGAGCTCCTTTCGTTTCTCAAATTGATTTGAAAATCTTACAAGATTTAGGATTTAAAAATCATAAAGTACAGTTATCTTTTGATGTATTTAATGTTGCTAACTTAATCAACAAAAACTGGGGAGTTGTATACAATAACCCATTTGATTACAGATTGATCAACTTTGAAGGATATGATACAGATGGAACAACTCCTCTATTCTCTTTTACCGAAGAGGACTTAGGAAATGACAGATTCAGCATCAATGATAGACTTTCAAGATTTAGAGCACGAGTTGGAATTAGATATATTTTTAACTAATCGCCATTAGTACTTTATAAAAAAAAATAGGAGCTATCTCGAAAGAGGTAGCTCCATTTTTTTTACTTTTTTTATTGAAAGGAGAAATTATTTTTTCGGTAAAAATACTTCTGCCATCATGCATCTTGCACTACCTCCACCCAAGGTTTCTATTGCTTCGATTGGGCTAGATAAAATTTTAGTTCGCTTTTCAATTTCCGTAATTTGTTCCTCGGTCAACGATTCGAAAGCTTGTTGAGACATCACTAGATACGTTTCTCCTTTTTCATTTCTCACTTGGAGCATGTTTCCAGCAAACGATAATATTTGTTCAAATGAAATATCAATAACTGCTTTATTCGTTTTTTCAAATAAATCTAACAGCATCTTTTTTTGCTCCTCATCTTTGATCGTGCTCATTCCTATCACGACGAAATCTTCTCCCAATGCCATCATCACATTGGTATGATAAATATCTTCTCCATCGCCATCTACTGATTGGAAAGCCACTTTTTGATAACCACCTAATTCACAAAAAATATCTAATAATCCTTCTTCCGTTCGAGGACTTGTGCAGGCGTAACAAATCTTATTTACTCGATCCAAGATCATACTTCCAGTTCCTTCCAAAAAACGATTTTCCGCTTCAAATTTTTCCAATCGGATGGTTCCTTCAATATTAAAATCTTCTTTTAATTTTTCTAAAACATCATCACGACGCTCTTTTCTTCTTATTTCAGAAAACATAGGATAAGTGATCACCACCCCATCTTCATGAAAGCTGACCCAATTATTTGGAAATACAGCATCTGGTTTGATTGGTTCAGCAGTATCTTCTATCACGATCACATTAATTCCTTCGCCTCTCATTTTTGCGACAAAATTATCGAACTCTTCCATTGCCATCTTTTTTATTTCAGCAGGCGTATGATATTTAGCTTTGGTTTGGAAAGAATTATTTTCAGCCGTTTCTTCATTGAATCCAAAGTTGAGTGGACGAATCATTAATATGTTGGAAGTAGTTTGTTGACGTTGATTCATTATTTATTTTTTAAGTTTTGTTTTTTTTAAGTGTGATTGTAAGCATGGAAAAAACTTATTCCCCTTTGCTGAAAACATAAATTACGCAGATTTTTTCCTTGAAAAATTAAAAAGGATTAGCGAAATCTCTGTATCCAGAAGGCATCATGAATTTTGTCCAGGATATCAATTTGAGTTTCCAAATTAATAAGCAAATATAGTCCAATCCCCTTATTTTAAAAACCGAAAGTTCGTTGAAATCAACCTATCCGTAAAATTCTTTTAAATAAAATATAGAATATTAGGACAGATAATAAAATGGAATAATATTTGATTTATCTTAATTGTAAAAACCTCTTTAACAAGGCCTTATAAATATATTTTAATTTAATTAGTCAAAATCCTATTAAAATGACCAAATCCCTAGTGATCATTATAAGTTCAATACTATTAGTAAGTCTTGGAATTTTTAGTGCCATTCAAGTTAAAAAGTTGAATAAAACTAAAACTCATCTTTCGGAGCAATTAAAAAGCATTGATAATTTAGAAAGTACGATAGAGTCAGAGAAAGAAGACAAAATTTTATTAACTCAAATTAATACTGATCTTCAAGATGAAAATCAAATTCTGCGAGATAGTATTATTAAGTTAAATCAAATTATTGCTGGTTTAAGGCAAAAGGTTCAACAGCAAGATGCGCTTATTGCAGAACTTCAAGGAAAAGTAAATTACTTGCAGTCGCAATACAATGATAAGAAAAAAGACATCGCTGTTTTGTCAAGAAAAGAGTCTGTAGATCAAGCAGCTATCGCTGCTATCGAAGCTGAAAAAGCAGCCATCAAAGCACAAATCGATAATTTTCAGTCAGATCAAAATGATGCGATGGCGATTAAAATGGAAACAGAAAGTGTTATCCAAGATAAGATGGAAAGTGAGGATCGATTTCGGAAAATTGTTGATTTAGTCAATAATACTCGAATTAATTTTCAAGATATCCAAATCAAAATGGATCCAACTGGACATCCAGTCACTCGATTAATTACTGATGGAAAAAACTGGAAACATACCTCAATCAATTTTTTCATGAATCACGATGATAGAAAAGTATTATTAGATGAGCAATTTTTGGTGAAAATTATTGACATGGATTTCCAAGAGGAGATTACTTTGGTAGAGCCTAATCCAATGATGGAGGAAAAAGTAGAAGAGAAAATTGGAGCACCATTTTATTATGATGGTAATTTGGTAGAAATCAATTACAACAATAGTAATCCGAAGCGAGGTAAAAATTTTGAAGTACAAGTTTATTATAAAAGCGACGACGGAGAAGAATATTTATTACTTGATGGAGTAAAGCAATTTATTCGAGATGGTAATATTGTGGGACTTTAATTTTCCCACTCAGAAGGGTTTCTAATCCCATTTTAACATACTAATTCAGTAAGGCAGTACAATTAATTTTGTGCTGCTTTTTTTTTAACCCCCCGACCTCTACACGGACACGTCTGTGTAGAGGTCGGGGGTTACATTATCGTCAAAATCGCCATTCCAATCCCAATCAATATCGCAATCAACTTTCTTACTGAAATACTATGATGTTCAGCACTTTCCACTTCAAAAAGAATCGTCGTAGCAATGTGCAAAAATGAACCAATGACAAAAGCAACCACTAAATTTTGTCGTTCCATAGTAAGCACTCCAGCGTCAGTCAATTCTTTTCCAACATAAGCTCCCAAAGGAGACATCGATGCGAAAATCAACAAGGCAATGACAATCAAAGGTTTTTTAAAATTAGAAATCAAAAATAATAAGACCAATGCAAATGCTGCAGGTGCTTTATGCAAGACAATTCCCCACAATAAATGATTGTGACCTTGATGTACATGAATACTTTCATTTTCCAATGGGATACCCTCGAAAAATGCATGAATACTTAAGCCTAAAAGAATCTGAATAGCAAAGCTAGTTTTACCATGATGAGGCGCATGAATATGTCCATGTTCCACACCCTTGGAAAGTTGTTCCAAAAATATTTGAACGAAAAAACCTAATAAAATCAACAATCCTACAGTATTTCCGTGACTCGAGATAGCATGAGCTTGTTCATCTGCTGAACTAAAAGCCGAAGCATCAATTGGAAAATAAAAAGCAACAGGCATCAAATGTAAAACGGAAATTCCTAAGATAAATGCGCCACTAAATGACAACACCAATTGCAGGATTGTTTTATTATTTTTTTGGAAATAAAATGCCAAACCACCACCTAAAATGACGCTCGAAAATAATATGAAATAATCTAGATCCTGCAATTCTTAATC
>CAYGRM010000138.1:0-15270 GCA_964352225.1 uncultured Saprospiraceae bacterium
ACTTATTAGAAACTAGGAATATTTCTTTTGTTCAATTTTTAAGGTTTTTTATTAATAAAATAAGCCTTGAAACTCTAATTTTGATTTATTCTAAATAAAACAAACAATCTACTCAAGAGTGAACATCTGTTGGGAAAATCCCTTTAATTGAATAGATTTGCTAACTTTTCATAAAATCGATATTATTTATTTTTTTTATGTAAAAAACGAAGAACTATTTGACCCTTTTTGTAATTCTTGGGCAAAACCTTTAAAAAAAAATTTTATATGAGTTGGCTAACCAATTTTCTACTTTCTTCCATCGGGCGAAAACTAATTATGAGCTTGACGGGAATCTTTTTGATTCTATTTTTGACCGTTCACTTGATTGGTAATTTACAATTACTCGCAGGCGATGGTGGTGAAAAATTTAATCTTTATGCAGAATTCATGGGACATAATCCTTTGATTCAAACTGTTTCTATTGGAAATTTCTTTTTTATCATTCTTCATGCATTCATTGGAATATTACTTTATTTCCAAAATAAGGCTGCACGAGGTAATTCTCGATATGCTGTTCAGAGCACAACCACATCTAGCTACTCTAGTCGAAACATGGCTTGGTTTGGTACTGTTATTTTGGTTTTCATTTTGATCCACCTTGCGCAATTCTGGTTCAGAGTGAAATTTGGCTTCGCTGAGAATATTACTTATGCAAGTGGGGAAGTTAAAGATGTTTACGTTTTAGTAGCTGCTACTTTTAGTAGTTTACCTTTTGTGATTTTTTATATAGCATGTATGGCCGTTATTGCTTTGCACTTACACCATGGATTCCAAAGTGCTTTTCAAACCCTAGGTTTGAACCATAAAAAATATACACCATTGATCAAAGGTTTAGGTACAGCTTATTCAATTTTAATTCCATTGGGGTTTGCAGCTATCCCAATCGTATTTTATCTGACTAAAGCATAAGTTGATTTTTTCAAAAAAAGAATCAAAAAAAATTAATTAAAAATTTTATCAAAAAAAAAATATGGAACTTAAATCAAATATACCTGAAGGGGATATCGCAACTAAGTGGGAAAATTATCGCGGAACGATGGAATTAGTAGCGCCTAATAATAAACGAAGACTTGAAATTATTGTCGTAGGAACCGGTTTAGCTGGAGCTTCAGCTGCTGCAACATTCGGAGAGTTGGGATATAATGTGAAGTGTTTCACTTTCCACGATAGTCCTCGTCGAGCACACAGTATTGCTGCCCAAGGTGGAATCAATGCTGCTAAAAATTATCAAAACGACGGTGACTCAGTTTATCGATTATTTTATGATACAGTCAAAGGTGGTGATTACCGAAGCCGTGAGGCAAACGTTCACCGATTGGCTGAAGTAAGTCGAAATATTATTGATCAATGTGTCGCACAAGGTGTTCCTTTCGCAAGAGAATATGGAGGACTTTTGGCCAATCGATCATTTGGTGGAGTTCAAGTGTCTAGAACTTTTTACGCAAGAGGTCAAACTGGACAACAACTTTTATTAGGTGCTTACCAAGCATTGTCACGTCAAATTTCTTTAGGAAATGTGGACATGTACAATAGACATGAGATGTTAGATTTGGTAAAGATAGATGGCAAGGCACGAGGAATTATTGCTCGTAATTTGTTGACTGGAAAAACCGAAAGATTCGCCGCTCATTGTGTTGTAATAGCCACAGGAGGTTACGGAAACGTTTTCTACCTTTCTACCAATGCTATGGGTTGTAATGTAACTGCTGCATGGCGATCTGTAAAAAGAGGAGCTTTGATGGCAAATCCTTGCTACACTCAAATTCACCCAACTTGTATTCCTGTATCTGGAGAGTACCAATCAAAGTTAACTTTGATGTCTGAGTCGTTAAGAAATGATGGTCGAGTTTGGGTACCAAACAAAGTGGAAGATGCTCAAGCTATTCAGCGAGGTGAAAAAACTGCTTTAGATATTCCTGAGGCAGATCGAGATTACTACTTAGAAAGACGTTATCCTGCGTTCGGAAACTTAGTACCTCGTGATGTTGCCTCACGTGCGGCTAAAGTTGCTTGTGACGAAGGAAAAGGGGTAAGTAAAACGGGGCTAGCTGTTTATTTAGATTTTGCAGCAGCAATAGAACGCTATGGAAAATCCGCTGCTCACTCACAAGGAATCCACAACCCAAATGCTGATAAAATCACAGAACTAGGAGAAGCAGTTATCCAAGAAAAATATGGTAACCTTTTCCAAATGTATGAAAAAATCACCGCAGAAAATCCATATAAAACACCAATGAAAATTTTCCCTGCAGTTCACTATACTATGGGAGGTATCTGGGTAGATTATAATTTGGAGACTAATGTTCCAGGATTATTTGCTTTGGGCGAAGCGAACTTCTCAGATCACGGAGCAAACAGATTAGGAGCGTCAGCGTTGATGCAAGGATTGGCTGATGGATACTTCGTGATTCCATATACAGTTGGACCATTTTTATCAAAAGAAATTCGAACACCTAATATTGATCCAAATAGTCCTGAATTTTTAGCTGCAGAAAAAGAGACGAATGAAAAGTTGGAACGTTTAATTAAAATTCAAGGTAATCAATCTGTGGAAAGTTTCCACCGTCGCCTTGGAAAAATTGTATGGGAATATTGTGGGATGTCTCGAAATGCAGAAGGCTTGAAAAAAGGTCGTCAAATGATTCGCGACTTACGAGCTGAGTTTTATAATGATGTTTTTGTTCCGGGTGAAGTGAACGAATTTAATCCAGAGTTGGAAAAAGCAAGTCGAGTGGCTGACTTTTTAGAACTAGGAGAAGTAATGATGTTGGATGCTTTAGACCGAAATGAAAGTTGTGGTGGTCACTTCCGAGAAGAGTATGCTACTCCAGAAGGAGAGGCAAAACGTAACGATGAAGATTACGCTTACGTTGCAGCTTGGGAATGGGATGAGGTGGAACCTAAAGTTCACAAGGAGCATTTAGAATTCAAAGACATTGAATTAAAAACTAGATCATATAAATAATTGTGATCCGTTAACCCCTTGTTTTTATTTTTTATTAAAAAAAACTAACGAATTGATTTTTTCTAACAAAGCATTTACAATTCGTTTTAAAATAAATTTTATATGAAAATTCATTTAAAAGTTTGGAGACAAAGAAACGCAGAATCAAAAGGTTACCTCGAAGAGCATCAAGTAGAAGCAGATGAGCATATGTCATTTTTGGAAATGATGGATGTGCTTAATGAAGAACTGGTGTCTAAAAAGGAAACTCCTGTTGCCTTCGAACATGATTGTCGAGAAGGAATTTGTGGATCATGTAATATGGTTATCAATGGTCGTCCTCATGGACCTCAGCAAGGAACTACAACATGCCAATTGCATATGCGATCTTTCAAAGATGGTGATACAATTGTCGTAGAACCTTGGCGAGCAAAAGCATTTCCAGTAATTAAGGATTTAGTAGTTGATCGCTCTTCTTTTGATCGAATCATTCAAGCAGGAGGATATATTTCTGTAAATACTGGTCAAGCTCAAGATGGAAATGCTATTCCAATTGAAAAAGAAAGAGCCTCTTTTGCGATGAATGCAGCGGAGTGTATCGGTTGTGGAGCTTGTGTGGCAGCCTGTCCGAATGCAAGTGCCATGTTGTTTACTTCTGCAAAAGTAGCCCATTTAGGTACGATGCCTCAAGGTGAAGTAGAGCAATCGACTCGTGTTCAATCAATGGTAAAACAAATGGACTTAGAAGGATTTGGAATGTGTTCTAATACTGGAGCATGTGAAGCAGAATGTCCAAAGGAAATTTCAATCGCAAATATTGCTTTGATGAATCGACAGTATATTGGTTCTGTTTTAGGTTCTGAAAAAAGTGTGTAAAACAAACCCCTGTCCCCTAAAGGGGAACGATATCAAAAAGCGCATCAAATTTATTTTTGATGCGCTTTTTTATTGAGAGCTAGCTAGTGTTCCTGAAAGCTCTCGTTTTAAAAATACTTTTGACTTTGGTACAAATGGCGAACTACTATAACTTCCATTTCTTCTCCAACAGAAATCTCCATAAAATATATTCCCCCAACCTTGAATTTTGAAACTAAGGTTTCTTTCGACAATTAAAATCTGATTCTCAGTTTTCTTAACCTTATTCTTGTCTAAATTATCTTTTGAAAAATCAATTTCAATTTTTGCACTTTGAATAATCGAGGTTGGAAGTTTTTTTATTTTATAATTTTCTCCTTTGTAATTTAAAGTTATGATGGTATTACTATCTAAATTATGATAATCCGTGTCAAAAGAAAATTTGTTTTGATTTGACCAATAGGGTATCATCTCATAATATTTCCCTTCGAAATAAATCTCATAGTCTAAAGTTTCAATTCCTTCGTCCATTACCTTTATTTTAAAAAAATAAAGACTTGCAAAAGCATTGTTATAAAAACTGAAGAAGAATATTGAGTAGAGGATTATCTTTTTCATCTAACTTATTTTTTATTAGAATAAAAATACAAAAAGCATTTTCCAAAACAAAAAAGAGCCATCACTCATGCGACAGCTCTCCTTTTATACTTTTCAAAAACAATATTATTATATAATGTCTTTAAATTTTTGATTTATATTTTTTGAAATAGTAAAGTAAAAAGTACTCCCCTTCCCTTCTATTGATTCTACTCCTATTTTTCCAAAATGTTGTTCAACTACTTTTCTACAAAGTGATAAGCCAATTCCAGTTCCAACATATTGACTCATTTCATGTAGCCTTTCGAACAATTGGAAAATGCGTTTTTGATTTTTTTCAGCAATTCCAATTCCATTATCTTTTACCTTAAAAAGAAAATCGTCTTCTCGATCTTCAAAAGAAATTTCGATTTTTGGAATTACATTTTTCTCCACATATTTTAAGGCATTGGTGATTAGGTTTTGGAAAAGTTGCTTTAGCTTAATTCGATCTCCATCAATAATTGGTAATTTTTCAGGAATTATGATCACCGCACTCTGATAATCGATTGATGCTTTTAACTCTTTTAAAACCTCGGTGACCATAAAGTCCACATTAATTGAACGGATATTCAGCTTAGTAGAATCCACTTTTGAAAAAGCACGCAAGTCTTGGATTAGGTGACGCATATTACTAGTCGAGCTAGTAATAAAATGCATGTACTCGTTTTGTGCAGATGTGGCATTTTCCTTTAGACTTTTTTGCAATAACTGGGTATAACTTTGAATAGTTCTCAATGGCGCTTGCATGTCATGAGAAGCAATAGCTGCAAAATTTTCTAACTGATTATTTGACTCGATGTATTTAGTTAATTCTGCATTTTTCAAATTCAACTCTCTTACATTATTTTTAATGATTTCCTCCTGTTCTTTCCGTTCCGTAATATCTTTTATGACAAACATAATCTGACAAGACGTAGCTTGAGGAAGCAAAAACGAAATCATTTCACAGGTTAATTGTTCTCCATTTTTTGCCGAAAAAACCCATTCCGTTTCATAGGTTCCTCGTTTTTTAGTTTTCTTCACGACTTGCTCAAAAGCTTGGCAAGACTTCATTCCGTTAGTTTGATATTCAGAAGAAAACTCTTCCAATGAGGTAGCAATGATAGTTCGAGTATCTGTCGAGAGATAAGTTGCTAATCTTAAATTGCAACGTAAAACTTTACTATTGTTACAATCAAAAATCATAATCCCATCAAAAGCATTATCAAACAAAGCATTATTATTCCGCTCACTTTCGATAATTTTTCTTTGGGATTCCATCAAATCTGTAATATCTGTCACGTGAGTTAAAATGCCTGTCACGTCATTTTTTTTGTTGAGCAATGGCAGTTTGTCTACTTTTGACCAAGTCGTCTTACCTTCCTTATCGTTTACTGAAAAAGTAATTCCTAAGATAGGTTGTTTGGTTCTAACTATCTGCAGATCTTCTAAATGAGATTTCCGCGCAGCATCTTCAGGAACAAATTCAGCTAGATTTTTTCCCTCAATATCTTCAACTTTACTATTCAATGCTCGAGTCATTGCTTCATTACATTTGACAAAATTATTTTCTAGATCCTTTAGTCCAAATTGCAACGGCATAGAATTCAAAATTTGCTCTTGCTCATAGTACAATTTCTCCCAATTGAGCCTGTTGTAATATTCTTCTGTAATATCTTTTATAAAAAAAATCAATCTAGCATCTGATTTTTTTGCAACTGAAACCGTTGTAATTTCTGCAACAAAAGTACTCCCGTCAAATCTATGTGCTAAAAATACACAGCAGCAGCTTCCTTCTTTTTTTGCTTCTCTAATGATCCCTTTAAAAAAATTATCAATGGAAAGTTGGTTCAATGTACCATCACTTTGTGCATAGAATCTTCTCAAATTAGACTTTAAAAACTCGGCCTTACTCGACGCTCTAAACATTTCCAAAGCGACCTTATTACATTCTACAAATTTTTTATCCTCAAAATCAAAATAAATAATGGACTCACAGGCATTATTAAAAATGGTTTCATATTTTTCGGTACTCTGCTTTAATATATTAGTACTCTCCAACTCTTGGGTAATTTCATGCAAAATGACAAACGCATCTCCAAGCTCTTCTCCTGTTGGAACAATATTGAATTGAACAAATACGCTTTCTCCATTTTTTTTGACGAATTCTCCTGTTGAATAAATCACTTCTTTGTTGATCACCTTTCTCCGATGATCCGTTCCTATAAGTTCGTGAATATCAATATCAGGATAAAGAGATGAATGTCGTGGAATCAAATTAAACCGGTTCAAGCTTATTAATTCTTCTTTAGAATATCCTAATAGCTTAAGAACTGATTGATTACCATCTTTAATGGTCTCGGTTTCATAATTATAAATCAAAACCGCATCAAACATATTTTGGAAAAGTGTAGAAAAAATAGCTGGAGAATAAGTCTTACTTGTTAAAGTGGATTCGGTTAGGGACATTTTTTTAGAAAAAATTTAGAAACGATTAAAAAATACCTGCCAGTAATGATGATTACTTGATAGCTTAAAATGTAATAGCGGGTGTCGCCTCTAGTTATACCAAGATTCTGTATAAGTTAGTAATCTAATTATTTTCAAAAACTATTCCGTGTTAGTATATTATCAATGTTAAGTCTAGGATAATCCAAAACCATTGCAAATTTTCCATAAAAAAAGAGCCATTCCAACTGGTAGAATGACTCTTCTTTTTAAATTATTTTCGTGAATTTTTATTTCAAAAATTCTAAACTCTTATTGACAAATGCACTCAATTCAGCTCCCTGCAACATTCCTTGATTCAATCTCGCTAAATCATATAGATGAGTAACAAAATCTTCCTTCTTGTCTTCACTTCGCATTTTCAATAATTTATCAGCAACCAATGGATGATTGGTATTTACCACTACATTATAGCTATCAGGGAATCCTTCCATGCCCATCCCTTGTAATGATTGCATTTCTTTCATTCTTCGCATGAACTCAGGTCGGGTAATTTGAACTGGCAAATCATCAGGAGACAATGCTTTCATTGTAATATTTGCGCCTGCCTGAGTCACTTTTGATTCAAATAAAGTTTTCACTTTCTCTTGCTCTTTTTCACTCAAAACTGATTCAGTTGCTTCATCTTTTTGTACCAAATTATCAGCAGTATCAGAATCCACTCGAACAAAAGTTACATCACCCAACTTTGACTCCATGTGTTGCATGAAGTGATTATCAATCACATTATCAAATTGTAAAACAGTATATCCTTTATTTTTGGCAGCTTCAATATAGGTATCAGAACCAGCAGGATTATTAGTGTAAACCATCACTAACTTATTATGCTTATCAGTTTGTACATCTTTGATTTTCTCTTTGAATTCTTCAATCGTATGTAATTTTCCATCCACATCTTTTAACAAAACAAACTTTACTGCTTTTTCATGGAATTTTTCCTCAGACAACATTCCGTATTTTACGAAAACGCCCAAATCATTCCATTTTGATTCAAAGTCTTCCCTTTGTTTTTTGAAAAGGCTTGCTAATTTATCCGCTACTTTTTTAGTAATGTAACCTGTGATCTTTTTCACATTAGCATCACTCTGTAAGTAACTTCTCGAAACATTCAATGGAATATCAGGTGAGTCAATTACACCATGTAACAATGTCAAAAACTCAGGTACAATTTCTTTTACCTCATCAGTTACATAGACTTGGTTAGAGTATAATTGAATTTTATTTTTTTGAACTTCGATTGAATTACCCAATTTAGGAAAATACAAAATCCCCGTTAAGTTAAATGGGAAATCAATATCCAAGTGAATCCAAAACATTGGAGGAGTCGAATATGGATATAATTCGTTATAAAAACTTTTATAATCCTCATCTTTTAACTTGTTAGCTTTCGTTTTCCAAATCGGATTGGGATTATTGATGATGTTATCAACCTCTGTCTTAATTTCTTTTTGGTCGTCACCTTCACCTTCAAATGAAGTTTCAGTTTTTGTTCCAAACTTGATTTCTACTGGAAGAAATTTACAGTACTTTTTCAAAAGGCCTTCGATTCGTCCTTTATCCAAAAATTCTGTACTATCATCACTTACGTGCAAAATAATATCTGTTCCTCGATCTTTTCGATCATTGCTATCAATGGTATATTCTGGATCACCTTCACAAGTCCAGGTCGTCCCTTTTTTATTTTTTTTGTACGAGCGAGTTCTTACTTCCACCTTATCAGCGACCATAAATGCGGAATAAAATCCTAAACCGAAGTGTCCAATGATTGAGCTTTCGTTTTTATATTTTTCTAAAAACTCTGTTGCACTTGAAAACGCTACCTGATTCAAATACTTCATTACCTCATCCTCAGTCATCCCGATACCTTTATCGGCGATCGTAATCGTCTTGTTTTCTTTATCTACAGAAACTTCGATTGTAGTGTCTCCGATATCGCCTTTGATATCGCCTCGTGCTGCTAGTGTTTTGAGTTTAGAAGTTGCATCAACTGCGTTAGAAACCAACTCTCTCAAAAAGATCTCCTGATCTGAATAGAGGAATTGTTTAATGATAGGAAAGATGTTTTCCGTTTGTACTGAAATACTACCTTTTTGCATGGCTTGTTTTTATTTTTATTTAAAATAAATATTTCATAAATCTAAGTCTTAATAAAAGAACTTAAGATTTTGTAAAGTTTATTAATTGGTTTTTTTAACAAATTTTGAAAAAAAACTCAACGTTAAAAATACACAATTCTTACTTTCCCAAAGGATGTGCCACCACCTAAAAACTGCCAAATTGACGTAGAAACAAGACAGTTCTACCCCTTACAAACATTGACCTTTTTGCAAAAAGGTCAAAAGTGCAGTTTTCCTACTTCAAATAAGTAAAAAAATAAATATGTGTTTTTTTCCCGTGTCACATTTTTGATTTTCGAAAAATTAAATTGGCAAGTGTTGGCTTCAAAATTGCAAAAGGAATATTTGTAACTAATAATATACTCTTTCAAAAAGTTGAAGAGGAGAAGATAAAATTGTATTGATGATTTTTTTTTTAAAAGAATGATTCAAAATTTTATTGAAAAATGACTTATCGGTAGAATAACAGAAAGGAGAAATCTAGATGTTTCAACAAATATTTTTGAAAAATTAAATTAAAAAATATTTCAGTTAAAAAACTTAACTGGCACAGTTGTTGAAAATATATATATGTCTTTGGGAAACAAAATGAGCGAAAAATAATCACTCAGTTTTTCAAATTCAAAACCTCCATTTCTAAACTTCCTCCCATAAGTTTTAAATAAAAATGTGAATTGAATCATCAGCATTTTTGCTGATTTGAGAATAAAGAAATAGGGTCAGAAATGACTTTATAAAGGGTGAGTGAGACCGATTTATTGGGGGGTAATATCGGTCTCATTACTCACTCCTTTATCAAAAAAAAAATCCCAAATGAGGGAATTTAAAAATAGATTTTTGCAAAAGTTCCTCCCAGATACCCCCGTATCAGAAAGAACACTTAATAACACTATGTAACGAAGGAATATTAAGCAAAGATCTTTGAGGTCAGAAGTGACCTTAAACTAAGTGAGTGGAACCAACTTATTGGGGGGTAAGGTCGGTTCTTAACTCACTTTTTTTTGTCTTCTCGCGAAGCTTTAGCTTCGCTTCCAATAGAATTTTGTAATCCAATGAAACGAAAAAAAGCGTCCAAGTTTAACTTGAGACGCTTTTTTTACTTTGCGTTTGACGTAAACCGATCTTAATTCCTTCCTTCTACATTTACTTCAATTCTTTTATCTTGATTAGCTAATTGCCACGCTGTATGGAAAACTAATTTTCCAATTATCGCCATTTTATCAAAGTTGATTTTATCAATAGTATCTGATGTTCGATGATAATCTGCATGTGTCCCATTAAAATAAAAAATGGCTGGAATTCCCTTTTCTGCAAAATTATAGTGATCGGATCGATAGTAATATCTATTAGGATCATCGTCTTCATTGTAGGTATAATCCAAAACTAAGTTGGTGTATTTTTCATTGGCGTTTTCGTTGATGTCGTGTAACTCAGTACTCAGACGATCAGAACCAATTACGTAAACATAATTGGGATTGTCTTCATATTTTTTATCTACTCGGCCAACCATATCTACATTCACATTTGCGACTGTATTAGCAATTGGAAAAATTGGATGCTCTGCATAAAATTGAGATCCAAGCAAACCTTTCTCTTCACCTGTCACCAACATACATAGAACACTTCTACGAGGCCCTTGCCCTTGTTTTTTTGCTTCTACTAATGCCTGCGTCACTTCCAACACAGTACTCGTTCCTGAACCATTATCATCTGCTCCATTGTATACATCATCCCCTCTTTTTCCTAAATGATCATAGTGTGCGGTTACTACCACTACCTCATCTTTTAACTTTGGGTCACTTCCTTCGATGTAACCTAAAACATTATTTCCTACTAAAGTTTTAATGTTTTTCATTTGCACTAATTTCATGTTAGTTTTAAGTGCAACACTTTTTGACTTTCCTCTTTTTTTAATTTTATTCCTAGCTTTAATCACTTTTCTAGCTTTTTTTCCCATGATTGCTTTTGCAATATTTGTGGAAATGTAGGCACTATTAGCATACATCGTTGAAGGATCAGCTTGCTTTCCTAGTGTCATTTTTGCGCCGACTAGAAATCTTCGATTTTCACTAATTTCTTTTTGCAAATTATTCTCAATAAATAAAACTGTACTCACACCTTTCTCATGGGCTTTTTTCAATTTCATTTCCCAATTAGTTGTCCACTCTGAAGGTTCAGCTGTTCCTGTGATTCGAGAATTTCCTTTTTTATCCATCGGCTCACCTTTATAAATCATGATGGTTTTCCCTTTCAAATTTTTCTTCCCATAATCACTATATTTTGCATCATCGATTCCATAGCCTAAAAATACCACCTCATCAATTTGAGTCATTGGCATTTCTCCATTACGCGATGGGAAAGATAAAAAGTCCCAGAGATGTCGGAATTTTTCGCCATTAACTTCCAAAGTTGCTTCGTCCCATTTTGTCCAAGTGAACATTACATTTTGATAGTAAGAATTATCATCACCAATTGTTGGTAATCCTAATGATTTAAAATGATTAGCAATATATTCAGCAGCTTTTCGATTCCCTTCTGTTCCTGTTTCTCTTCCCTCGTATTCATCAGAGGCAAGAATAGATAAATGAGCTCTTAAATCATCAGCTGTAATCGTTGCAGCAAGATTTGCGGGGATGTCATCAATTGCCTCCAATGATGCCTGTCCAAAAAGATTACTAAGTGACAAAAGAAGGATAAATGCGGACCAAAGAAATTTCATAATTAATAATGATTAGTTGTTTTTGAAAATTGAAGTTTTTGAATTGTAAGTAGAGCGATACAAAATTAATATTTATCATCAATAAACAGAAGTTCATTTTGAAACGCTCTACTGAGTAGATTTTATTTTATAAAAATAAAAAACACATAATTATCATATTATAATGACATTCGATAAAATTCAATGTTGCGTAATTCTTCTAAAAAAAATACCACTAAACTTCACAAAGAAACTTAGTGGTACAAAAAGCATTTTTTATGCTTCTTAGAAATCAACAATTTCAATATTTGGAATCGTTGATTCGAACCATTTTAATGGTTTTTGGTTCTTATCTCCTGTTCGAGTATCACATTTAAAAAAGAGATAAAAAGTTTGTAAATCATCACCTAGGTTTTTTAATAACTCATCTAAACGCTTTTCCCCTGCTTCCACTTTACTAAAAATAAATTGTGTTCTCCAACTATAAAATGCCTCATCGTGATGTTCAATAATTTTCAATACTGTTTCATCATCGATAAATTGAGTTGCAAAATTTCGGGCTAAAACACTATGATGTTGAGACCAATCTCGAGGTCTCCGAGTATCTTCCAAATGTTTGAATGTATCATGAAGGTATGCCACCAATCGAAGTTGCTGACGGGTGTGGAGATTAATCTTGAGTTGGTCGATATTATTGAGTACTTCCGCAATATGATAAATAACTTTACCCTCAGGATGACCGTATCGAGGCTTTCCCCAAAACAGTCCTTCCCTAAAATCAGGCTCGTTAATCAATTGATTTTCAATGTCCGTTTCAGGATTTAGAAGGCCCTCAATGACATTGAGTTGAAGAATATGCTTCTTCATAGCGGTAGTTGTTTTTTCTTTGTTAATATTTATCACCAAACCAATATGTATTTTTCTAAAAGATCAAATTTACTGATATACGGAGTTTGGATAGTAATTGTTGTATCTGGTTAGTAATTATCTGGAAAGGCGATTGGCTTTTGAATCGATGTTAATTTCCTGTTAAAGCAAATTGGTCTATAAACAAACATAAGGCAATACCGTTATTTTTACAATTATTCTTTTGAATAATTTACTTTTTTTAACCTAGTTATATTTTTAATCTACATAAAACGTCATTCATTATGAAAAATTTGTTTTCTCTTGTTTTCGCTGGAATCATTGGTGGAATGATAACACTCGCTGGCGTTTACTTGCTCCGTACTTCTCCAGTAGAAAATACACCGACTATTGAAAAGTATGCTCAACCTGTTTCCAATAATTTAAATGTTAGAGCTGGCTCTGCTACAGCTCCATTTGACTTTGCAGATGCAGCGGAAAAGGCTACACCTTCTGTGGTTCATATTACTGCGACTAGTGGTCGAAGTGAACAAGAAAGTACAGGAACACCTCTTGACTTCTTTTTTGGAAACCCTGGGCAAGGAGGTCCTAGAGGAGGAACTGGATCAGGTGTGATTTATAGTTCGGATGGCTATATTATTACGAATAATCACGTAATCGAAGATGCTAGTAATATTGAAGTTACGCTATCCAACAATCGAACTTACAAAGCTGAAGTGGTCGGAACAGAAGCACAAGCTGATTTAGCTGTTCTAAAAATTGATGCTCGTCAATTACCTACCTTAAAACAAGCGGATTCTGATCGAGCTCGAATCGGAGAGTGGGTTTTGGCTGTCGGTAACCCTTTTGATTTGAATTCAACAGTTACAGCTGGAATTATCAGCGCAAAAGGAAGAGACATTGGTATTATTCGAGGTAACACTTCTATCGAATCTTTTATCCAAACCGATGCTGCTGTCAATCCTGGAAATAGTGGTGGAGCACTCATTGATGCTCAAGGGCGATTGCTTGGAATAAATACGGCTATCGCTACTCAAACTGGAAGTTATTCTGGTTACTCATTTGCTATTCCAGTAAATTTCATGAATAAAATTGCTCAAGATATTATTGAATTTGGCTCCTATCAAAGAGGATTTCTGGGTATCAATATTCGAAATTTAAATAATGATCTAGCCAATGAATTAGGATTGAACATTACCCAAGGAGTTCTTGTTAGTAACCTTGTAGAAGGGGGTGCAGCAGAATATGCAGGAATAAAAGTAGATGACGTTATCATTAAAGTAAATGGAATGCAAGTAAACTCTGCTCCAAAATTACAAGAGTTAGTGGGAACTAAACGCCAGGGAGAAAAAGTTACTATTACTGTAAATAGGAGTGGAAAAATTAAAGAAATTCCTGTAACTTTAATGAAAGGGTAATTAAAAAATTAGAAAGTGACTTTTGGTTTTTTAATTGTCTTAAAAACAGAATCTTAAACATTAAAAAAACATCATCTATTTTAGTTTTTAGGATTTTATTAACACTTTTTTTGAAACATTTTTTAGCAGAAAGTGGTTAGTATATTATAGATAAGTAATAATCTAATTTCAGATATATAAAGAAACTTGTTTAAAGTTGGTTTTTCGTTTTGTTTTGATGCGTCTGTCCTGTTCTTCAGGACGGACGTTTTTTTTTGCCCTAGACTCAAAGAATATTGTTATCTCAAATACATGAAAACAATATTTTCATAGTACTCCAATATTACTTATTTTAAAGGAATGAAAGCATTCCTACAATCTCTCGACGATGCCTTTTGTTTGTTTTATCCACGCCTCTGTTTGGCTTGTGGAAAACGGCATTTACCTCCTAAACAAGTCCTCTGTATTACTTGTGAATTTCGCTTGCCTCGAACTGATTTTCATCTATTTAAAGAAAATGATTTTACCAAAAAACTTTGGGGACGGGTAGATATTTACACCGCTACTTCGCTATTTTATTTTTTGAAAAAAAGTAAAACACAAAACTTAATTCATAATTTAAAATACAAAGGAAAAAAAGAGGTAGGAATTATTTTGGGAAAAATGCTCGGTAGAACTTTACTTAAATCTGAACTCTACCAAAACATAGATTTGATCGTTCCGGTTCCGTTGCATCTCAAAAAAGAAATCAAACGAGGTTTTAATCAAAGCGATGTGTTTGCTCAGGGGCTTTCTGAAGCAATGGAAATTCCTTGGTCAAAAAATACACTAGAAAGAAAATTCTTCACAGAAACTCAAACTCAAAAATCAAGAATCGAACGCTTCCAAAATGTCATCAAAGCTTTCCATGTCAAGCAACCTGATTTACTAAAAAACAAACATATTCTTTTGGTGGACGATGTTTTGACTACTGGTGCAACGCTTGAAGCTGCTGCGATAAAAATTTTAGAAGTGGAAGGAACGAAGGTGAGTATGGCAACGATTGCCTTTGCTAAAAATGATTAAATCAGTAATCAGCAGGCAATTGCCTACTGATTACTGAAAACTGATTTATCCTGCTAGAATTTGTGCTGCGTGATCTTTTGATTTCACTTTGGTAATTACCTGCTCAATCTTTCCTTTTTCATCAATGACAAAAGTCGTTCGATGTAATCCGTCAAACTC
>CAYGRM010000139.1:0-15122 GCA_964352225.1 uncultured Saprospiraceae bacterium
AAAAAACGCTGCTGACTTTCATGAGCATTATTTAAGTGATTTTACGGATCATGAATTACTAGCTATATTGAAAAAACCAGATGAATCATCTATTGAAGATATTACCATTACAAAAGAACTTTTAAAAAGACGAGGTATCCCCATCGACCCTTCAGCAATAGTCGAAATGAAACAAGAAAGGTTATTTGAATTGCAAAAAGGAAAAGAAGAAAATTTAGGTTGGATGATACTTTTCTTTTTAGCCTTGATTGCGATCAGTATATTTTTAAATATCTTTTTTATAATAGGAATTATTGGTTTGAGTTTACATTATTGGAAAGATAAAAATACCGATATTGATGGAAATAAGTTTTTCACTTATAATGAAAAAACCAGAAAGAATGGGATTACACTTGGAATCATAAGTATTATTATTGTTCTTGTTATTTCAATTGCCATATTTTTCCTTTTTGGTGCTTATGCGGCTGAAATTGAAAATCCAGATTTTTTTTAAAACATTAAAACCTCCTAAGATGAAATTATTAACATTCCTTAGCTTTTGCGTAATTTTATTTTCTGCTTGCCCTAAAGTAAGCAATCAACCCGCTTATAATTTGGGTGAAACTATTATGGTTCCGCTTAACCAATCCATCCAAGTTGGAACGGAAAAGATAAATATATTAATGTCAGAAATCCAAGATGGGAGATGCCCTGCCGGTACTGATTGTATTCAAGCAGGGAAAGCTAAAATCAGTATGGATGTAGCAGTTGGTGATGCTGTTTCGACCATAACTTTGGAAGCCAAAGGACTATGCGAGGACGAATCTGGAAAGTGTGGAAGTACCGCCAATGCTCAAGGCTACAACATTAAGTTATTTTATCTCTACCCCTATCCTTCCGAGGAAAATAACGGAAAGAGAGACTACAAAGCTAAAATAATGATCACGAAGAATTAACAATAATTGATTAACGGTAAATGATTAATTTCCCTAAGTATATCAAGGGTAGGGAAATTAATCATTTACTGTTAATCAATAACCATTATTTTATCCTTGTTTTCTTCTCTCTACGATCTCCCCATTTTTATAGACATAATCTATCGAAACAGTTCCATCTTCTTTGTAATATCGGTAAGAACCATTTTGCACGCCATTGTCAAATTCGATTTCCTCTTTTACTTGACCATCTTTTCCCGTTTTGTAGAAAGTTCGGCTAAAGCCATGAAGTTTTCCATTTTTATAGTCTTGTTCTATTTCTCTTCTTGAAAAATTATAGGTGATCCATTTTCCATGTTTAACATCATTAGAAAAAGATCCAATAGTTTTTACCCGATTATTTTTTTCCGCTTCAATATACAATCCTTCTCTTTTTCCATTAACATAATTAGTTGCGGTATTTACAGTCAAATTATCATTTGGAAAATAAGTCGTCCAAGTACCGGTTTTACTTCCATTTAAAATAAAACCATCTTCAATCAATTGACCAGTTTGTGCATTTTTTTTAGTTGCTTTTTCAAAATCAGAACCGGGAATTTTAGTTATTTCATATCCTGTAAAATCGCCAGTTGTTGCTACTGTTGGCGCAGGCTCAGTTGTTTCTCCGCAAGCAAAAAATAAAACAGTTGTCAATAGTAAAATAAAATTTTTCATAAGATTCAATTATTATTTTTGAAAAATGAATGAATAGAGTTTATAGTAAATAAAATTAAATAAGTCTTTACTCGAATTTAACCACAAAAATAAAGGAATTGCTTTTTTTTCCAAACCTGAAATTTTAAATGATTTGTTAATCTAAGTTTTAAAAGGAAACTAAAGGTCTTCATTTAATTCATACAATGATAATAATATTTAAATAACAGAAACAAACTATATATATGAGCGTAAATATCAAATGTTTATAACTTAAGTCCAATTAGCATAGTTTTTGGACTTTAAATCATATAATAGATATTTAACATTTGTCCTCGATAAGAAAACAGAAGATTTAATTATAATCCTTTAACAAAAATTTCATAAAAACGGACAGCATGAAGAGGAATTTCCCCCAGCAGAGACGATCATTGTTTATAATGACAATGACTTTCTTTTGCTTTTTTTCAAATATATCTTTTGCCAATACCGATTCAATATTTACTTCCATTCCTGATGGTCAATTTGGTTCGAGTTGTGTTGATCTCAACTCCTTTCCCGGCAATATTCAATCCATCAATAATCTTTGCCCTAACCTTAGTGGAGACTTTGCTAATTTTTCGATACCCACAGATATGTCTATTGGATGTATTAATTATTTCGGCTTAGAAATAGGTGAATCAGAAGGCTGTTTTGAAATTTGTGATGAGTTTTCCAATTGTGATACTTTACATATTTTTCTCAATACACTTCTTTCAACTCCATTGTTTTTTGCTTGTGATACCCTAATTGAACCTGAGCTTATTAATGTAAGTATCTCAGATTGTGGAGGAATGGCTGAAGTTTGTTTACCAGTTAGATTTGATATATACAATTCACTTGAGGTTTATGACAACGGAATACTTTATGCCAATGGAGAAGCAGGGTGTAATGTAGATACGACGGTAGCTTACAGTTATAATAATTTATTCGGACAGGGAGCCATAGGTCCCTATTTATTGGAATCCTGGACCATCAATGGAATCGAATATTCTGGTGAATTTCAGGACATGCAAGGTTTACTAGACTCTATGAATTTATGGGACACTTTAGGAATTTGGGAATTCGATTTAAGTGTTCCATTTACAATTTTAGGAGGTTTTAGTGACAACTTCTATGGGCCTTTGATTGCATCCAAACCTGGAATATTCAATTCTACTTCAATAATGGGTGCAAACTATAGTCTAACTCCACTTGGAAGTGAGATCATGCTAGCTCAAGGAGCTCATTTGATCACTTTAGTTGATACTATGACGGCTTGTATTGATTCAGTTTTGATTACAGTTGCTT
Organism: uncultured Saprospiraceae bacterium; assembly: GCA_964352225.1. Lineage (GTDB taxonomy): Bacteria > Bacteroidota > Bacteroidia > Chitinophagales > Saprospiraceae > CAJQQY01. Next base: position 2,937 of record CAYGRM010000139.1, read on the forward strand.
GTTTGGAAAATGATTATTTATCATTAACGACCTATATCAATATATCAGGAAGTGTCTGCGTAGACACAAGTGATTTAATCGGTAATTTTGCCACTCTTGAAAATGTTTGTGATGATACTGGAGTCGGGGTAGATATTTTCCCAAATGATGTCTGCGTTGATTGGGAAACATTATCCCCTGGAGTGCAACAAGTTTGCTTAATGGCTTGTGATGATTTAGGTTTTTGTGATACCACTTTTATTTCATTCAATGTAATTGATCCTCAGACCGATACCATTGATGTCATTCTAGCCGAAGATGATTCCCAATATTTATGTATTGATTCTACTGAATTATTCGGTACTGTCAATAACTTTTCTATTTCACTTGCTTCTGCCTTGACAACCATGACATTGGATACAGTAGATTTTTGTTTGAATATTAATAGTACCATTTCTGGAACTGAGATTGCCTGCGTAACGATTTGTGATAATCAAGGAGGATGCGACACCACCTGTTTTAATATTATTGTTGGAAATGGGGCAGCTGGATTTCCTGTAGTAAATAACGATACCGATACAACTGCATTTGGAACTCCATTTTCTATTGATTTTTTAGCGAATGATAGTTTCAATTTAGCCGATACTATTTCAATTGTTACTCCACCTTCGAACGGGATTCTTACTTTAGATTCCCTAGGAAATTATGCTTACATCCCAGATGAAGGAAGTTGTGGAAACGATAATTTCACCTATGAAATTTGTAATATTATAGGATGTGCTCAAGCAACGGTATCTATTTATGTGGAATGTGAGCAAGTTATTATTTATAGTGGATTTTCACCAAATGGTGATGATGTCAATGATTTTTTTACGGTTAGAGGTTTAGAAGGGCATCCTTCTCACAAGGTGAGAATTTTTAATCGATGGGGAAATATGATTTTTGAAAAAGAAAATTATACCAACAATTGGGACGGAAGTTGGAATGGCGCTAGAGTTCCTCAAGGCACCTATTTTTATATGATAGAATTAAATGATGCTTCAAAAACAAAATTATCGGGCGCTGTTTACATTGCCTACTAATATAATTTTCAGATTGTAAATTGAATCCAAAAAACTAATTATTTCTAAAAAGCAATTTATCATTCTCCCTGCTTCCATGATCTTGGAAGCAGTTTTTTTTTGTGGAATCCATAGAAGGGAAGTATTAAGACATTAGTTTTAATATGTGATGGAACTAAATAATATTACTTTTAAGAGTATCTTTCATTTACCATATCTAATCCACCGTAAACTTGTTAACCCATAGCGGAATAATCTTAAACTTTTAAACATTAATCAAAATAGCATCAAATGCTCTTATTTCCCCTGCATCAAGTCCTAAAAATAAAATCAATATGAAAACAATCCTTACTAAACCCAGCCTGATTATTTTTCAACTTATCTGCTTGGTTGCATTATTAATTGCCTGCACAAATAAAAAAGAGATTCATCAAAATGCAGCATCCACTTCAATTGAAAATGTTATTGATACATCTTCTCAACTTAATTTTACAGGCGCAGTTCGTTCCATTCTCGAGGATAGCCAAGGAAATTATTGGTTTGGAAGTTGGAACGAAGGAGTTTGCCGTTATGATGGAAAATCATTTACCTATTTCACAGAAAAAGATGGATTAAGTAATAATCAAGTAAGAACCATTCAAGAAGATCTAAACGGAAATATTTGGTTTGCTACAGGAAAAGGAATTAGCAGTTATGATGGGAAAAAAATTACTATCCAAGCCACACCAGATGACTTGAAATCCATCCAAAAAATTGAATCAGAATGGAAAAGTAATTCTCAAGACCTCTGGTTTAACATAGACATAGACGGAAATGGAATAATAGCCAAAGGTCTATGCAGATACGATAATCAGAATCTTTCATTCTTAGCGTTTCCAGATCAAATATTAAATCAAGGAATATGTATAAATACAGGCACTATTACCGGCATTTCTAAAGGTAAAAATAATCGGGTTTGGTTTGCCAACTATGAAGGAGTATTTGGCTATGATGGAAAGGATTTTATCCTGTTCAAAGAAAATGATTTCCCTTATCATGTTAGAAGTGTTTTTGAAGATAGCAAAGGAAATCTTTGGATCGGAAATAATGGAATTGGAGTGTTACTTTTTGACGGAGAGAGTACTATTAATTTTTCCAATAAATATAACGTCAGTAATCCTGAATATTATAAGAATTACCAAGTATCCGATCAACCTGGGCTACTCGCTCGGGTATTTTCGATTGGGGAAGATAAAGATGGAAATATCTGGTTTGGTACTGTTGATGCAGGTGCTTGGAAATTTGATGGAGAAAACCTAACCAATTATACTACCAAGGATGGGCTTACCAGTATGGAAATCATGGAAATTTATTTAGATAAAAAAGGTATTCTGTGGTTTGGATTAGGCGATGGAAGTGTTTGCCAATTTAATGGAAAATCATTTGACAAAATATATTAAAGTGAAAAATGGTTTTCTTTGATTAAAAGAGTACGCTGTTACTTACCAAGAATTATCAAATAGAACATTCATAACGAAGCTTAAATATACATTTTGAGCCAAGAAAATAATCAACCAAAAACTACTATTGAAGATGCGGAAGCCCTGCAAAGAAAAGAAATAAAATTATTCATTTTAGTGATGGTTGTGTTTACCATGGGAATGGCAATTTTGTTAATTTATGAAGTTAGTGCGTGGTATATCTGGTATATATTTTTTGCAATTTGGACTTTACTTGAAGTCCGAATTGCAAAAAATATGAAATTAAAATGGTTTTGGTGGACATTGATTATTTTGGCCATCATTTTTATTGATTTCCTAGTCATGGAGCTTTTGAAATAATTAATTCTCCCTCTAAGACATAAAGGAATATTAGTCCAAAAAACCTGAATTTAAGCCACTCTTTTTGATCAAAAATTACTCTTCGATATTCCTTCAATTCTTTCCCTCATTTCCACTTTCTTTTATACTTTTGCAGACTATGAATGTCTATAATAGTCTTTCCGATTTACCTGAATTTAAGAATGCCATCCTCACCATTGGATCATTCGATGGTGTCCATGCTGGGCATCAAAAGATCTTGGAAAGGATCAACCAATTAGCTGAACAAAATGGTGGTGAAAGTATTGTTATAACTTTTCACCCTCATCCTCGTCAAGTCATCTATCCTAATGACAAATCTCTTCGTTTATTAAATTCGATTGATGAAAAAGTAGCACTTTTTGAAAAATATGGAGTAGATAATGTAGTGGTAGTCCCATTTACCGTTGAATTTTCTCAACAAAGTGCCGACGAATACATTCAGAAATTTTTATTAGAAAAATTTAATCCAAAATATATTGTCATTGGCTACGATCATAAATTTGGATTGAATCGACAGGGTGATATCAATTATTTGAAATGGTATAGCAAAGAAAAAGATTTCGAAGTATTTGAAATCTCTCGACATGATATTGACAATATTGGAATCAGCTCTACCAAAATTAGAAACTACCTACTCGAAGGAAAAATTAGACAGGCGAATAGTTTATTGAATCATAATTATTCGATGAGTGGAACCGTCGTGAAGGGGCAAGGAATTGGAAAAAACCTTGGCTTCCCTACTGCCAACATTGAAATAAAAAATTCTTTTAAGCTAATTCCAATTGGAGGAATTTATGCAGTTCAGGTCATTTATCGAGATCAAAAGTATGGAGGTATGCTCTATATTGGAGATCGACCTACGTTGAAGGAGTATGATAATCAAACTATTGAAGTCAATATTTTTGATTTTCAAAAAGATATTTATGGCGAAAAATTAACCATAGAATTTATTGAGCATATTCGTGGAGATGAAAAATTTGAAAATTTAAATGGTCTCTCCACTCAATTAGGAAAAGATAAAATTGCCAGCTTAGCTATTTTAGAAAAAGAAAATGCTGCTAAAATTATAGATAAAACTCCTGAAAAAAAATCTACCCTGCCTAGTGTAGCTATCGTAATATTAAATTATAACGGAGTTGATTTTTTGAAAAAATTCTTACCCTCTGTTTTGAAAAGTGATTATGAAAACTTTTCTGTTCATGTGGCTGATAATGGAAGTAATGACACTTCCATTGCTTTTTTAAAAACATCATTTCCTGAAGTTAAGATCATTGATTTAAAGGAAAATCATGGTTTTGCTAAAGGCTATAATCTAGCCTTAGAAAAAGTGGAATCTGATTATTTAGTTTTATTAAATTCTGATGTGGAAGTTTCACAAAATTGGATTCAACCAATTATTGAATTGATGGAAAGAGATAAAACTATTGGAGCTTGTCAACCTAAAATCAAAAGCTATCACAACAAGGAATATTTTGAATATGCAGGGGCATCTGGTGGCTGGATTGATCAATTAGGTTATCCATTTTGTCGAGGAAGAATTTTTGATAAATTAGAAAAAGATCACGGTCAGTATAATAACACCTCAGAAATATTTTGGGCAAGTGGCGCAGCATTTTTTGTTCGGGAAAAATTGTTTAAAGCCTTGGGCGGTTTCGATCCTGACTATTTTGCTCATGCGGAGGAAATTGATTTGTGCTGGAGAATAAAACGTGCAGGATTTAAAGTTATGGTAAAACCACGATCTGTAATTTATCATGTTGGAGGTGGAACTTTAGACTATCTAAATCCTCGAAAAACGTTTTTAAATTTTCGAAATACCCTTTTCACTATTTTAAAAAATGAACCTAAGCGGAAATTATTTTGGCTAATCCCAACTCGATTAATTTTGGATGGAGTTGCTGGTGGATTATTTTTATTCCAAGGAAAATTTTCTCACATCAAATCCATTTTACAAGCACATGGCTCATTTTATAGTTCCTTTTTTAGCATGATAAAAAAGAGAAAAATGTACAATGAAAAAATTCAAAAAATTAGTATTTCTAATAAGCCAAACAAAGTAGGAATTTATCAAGGTAGCATGGTTTGGCAATATTATATTAAACAAGTAAAGTTTTTTAAAAATTTAAAATAATATAGAACTTCCAGATTTCAAAAATCTGGAAGTTCTTTTCTTTTTCCTACTCACTTTTATCCTCCCAATCGATAATTAAACGACAACCTAAACGTCCGATACGTCCATTGAAATTCACTTTCCCTAAAGATATTTTCCGTCTCTGTCATTCCACGGAAAACTGCAGAATTGAAAACATCAGCAATATTGAAAGTCAACTTCCCTTTATTATTCAACACTACTCTACTTATTCCAACATTCAAAAATGCTATACTCTTAGTTATTCCTTGAGCTTTTGCCTCAGGTGCTCGATAATTAAATGAAAACTGAATTTCATTTTTCGCTTGAATTTGGAATCTTGAATTTACTCTTAATCGCCATGAAAAATTATCATTTTGATACAACGCATCTAGGTTAGAAGCATCATTTGATACATAATAAAAAACAGAATTAGCATTTAAATTCCACCATGCAGTAGGTTGGTAAGTAGCTGTAAGGTCTATTCCTATATCTTCTATGGAATTTAAATTTTCAGATCGAAGTAAAGTGGTATCACCATTTACTCGCTCCAAAATTCGATTGATCACATCAGTACGATATCGATAAAAAACGGCTGAAGACAACGACCCTTTTTCCCAATATTTCACATGCGACAATTCATAGGAATCCGTAAATTCAGGTTTCAAATTCGGATTTCCGGCGAACTGATTCCTTGGATCATTGTAAGTAAAAAACGGACTTAGATCATTATAAGTTGGTCTTCGAACTCGACGGCTATAACTTAATTTCAAAGCATGGCCATTTTTTAAATCATATTTCAAACTTGCCGTTGGAAAGAAATTAAAATAATCTCGAGGATTCTCTTCATTCGTTTTTACCAAAACAGTCAACACATCTGTGTACTCCATTCTTAATCCAACTTGATAACCTAATTTTCCTTTTTTATTTTGGTAGGTGCTATAAATGCCATAAATATTTTCATCATATTTAAAGTCATTACTGACATTTGATAAGACTTTCCACTCGTTGCCAATTTGCTCTTCAACCAAAAAATTATTTTTGATTTCTCGAAAAGAACCTTGATATCCTATTTCTAATTTTTCAGTTTTAGAAATTGGATAAGTATAATCTATCTTGGTAATCAATCTTCTCTCTCCTTCCTCATCACTTGATCTTTGAACTAAATCTTCAATGCCATTTGGATTAAATTCTGTATCAAAATATCTTCCGATCAAGTCTGATTCATCAAATTTTTTAACATCTTGAAATCGAAAATCAGCAATTAATTCATGTCCTTTAGCTCCCAGTTTTTTAGTGTAAGTCAAGGAATATTCTAAATTAGTTTCATCCTTAATCGTATTATCATCACGAGTAGAGATTCCTATTGGATTAGAAACCTCATCGATAAAATCCCGATAAATCATATTAATTTCATCTTGATCTTGACCTTGTTGATAATTTACTGCAGTTGTAAGTATATTGTTATCATTAAAATAATAATCAACTCCCACACGAGCATTCCCCCACAAACCACCTAAAACATGCTCTCGATCAAAATCCATTATCGACAAAACAGTATCTTGAATTTCTTGATAGAGGGTTCCGTAACCATGATTTTTTCGATAATCTAAACCAATGTTGGTGAAAAAATTAAATCTGTTTTTTCGATAATTTAAGTTGGCAGAAATTCCGTAAATATCACGATATCCAACCGTAGCGTTGATCGATCCATTCACTCCAGCTTTCTTTTCTTTTTTCAAAACTATATTAATAATTCCAGCAGTTCCTTCGGCTTCATATTTAGCAGAAGGATTAGTAATGACTTCTACTTTTTCTATTAAACTTCCGGAAAGTTGTTTTAATCCAACGCCATTTTTACCAGTCATTGCTGAAGGTTTTCCATCAATCAAAATCTGAATACCTGTATTTCCTCTAAGCGAAATTTCTCCTTCTTGCCCAATATCTATGCTTGGAACATTCGCTAAAATATCACTAGCCGTTCCACCGGTGCTAGAGATATCTTTTCCTACATTATATATCTTTTTATCTAACGTCATCTGGATTTCCCCTTTACTGGTCATAACTTCCACTTCTTTCAGCGAGGTACTATTGATCCGCAATTCGGATATACCAACATCTAAAATTTTATTATCGGAGTTCAATGTGAAAGGTTCCAGCATTTGAGGATGGTAGGCAATGAATTCAATTTTCCCAAAATACTCCCCATACGGAATTGCAATGTTATATTGTCCTTGTGTATTAGAAATTTCACCAGAGACTATACTACTATCTTTTTGAGCATAAATAGTTATAGTAGCATATTCAAGTGGGCTTTTGGAGATAGAATCTAAGACTTCCCCTTTTACCATAGCTTCATTTTGTGAAAAAACTACTACTGGTAAAACTGAAAAAAGTCCTAAGATCATCGTGATGATTCTATAGTTTTTCATTGTGTTTGCTGCTTTTGTAGTGTTTGTGAAACAGAAGATTTTGACAATGCCATTAAAAGAATAAATCTTTTTAGGCATCATTTAAATGTATTACTAAAGGGCGAGTTTAGTATTAAAATCTAGGGGGTGGTAGTAATAAAAAGTGTTTTGTAAAAATATAAGGGCGGAAACAAAGGCGGTATTCAAATGTACAAAATTTATTCATAAAATGAATCAGAACTAAAAAAAAGCATTGTTAAAAAATTATTTTTCTAACAATGCTTTCACATATTTTTATTTCTTATAGAAAAATTACTCCATTATGGTTATATCGCCCTTGAAAATTTCAGTTTCTCCATCAATAAATTCAATTTCAGCAACATAAATATAGACCCCACTTTGCATTCTTTTATTGTTAAAATAACCGTCCCAACCTTCCGTTTCAATATTTGGCAAAAGATTCTGTCTTTCGAAAACGAGATCTCCCCAGCGATTGAATATTTTAAAACTTGGAATGGATCGAACACTTGGACCATCTGCAAAAATGGTCAAATAATCATTCATACCATTTCCATCAGGTGAAAATGCATTTGGAATAAATATTTTTCGTTCTTTGGAAACATAAACCCAAACTACATCCGAGTCGGAACAACCAGTTATAGTATCTAAAACATTAACTTGATATCCCGTACTATTCAATGGAGTTAATTCAAGAATTGGGCAATTTTGGCAGCTATCTACATTCCATTCAATTAAGGCATTATCTGAATCAACCAAAACTTCTAACTCTACAGATTCTCCCAAGGCAATTTCGTAATCGTCTCCTAAATTAACCTGTAGCTGATTCGGTAAATTGACAATTCCAACTTGATTCCCTTCACAACCGCTTGCATCTTGAACATAGACCTGATAAGATCCAGAAGAAAGTTGGTTAAAACTAGGAATGCTATTAAATCCATTTTGTCCTATCCCATAAACATAAGGTGCGGTTCCTCCCGAAACATTTTCTATGATAATATTTCCGCTGTTTAAACCATTCCAACAATTGACATCTGTGATGTTCAAATCAAAACTAATTGGACTTGGATCTGCCAAATCATACGTTGCTACGGTAGTACACCCTACTGCATCAGTTACGGTTACTTCATAGACTCCTGAAGGTAAATTACTATTGAAATTTCCAACATTTGCATCATTCCATACATAAAAGAAACTTGTTCCTGTTCCACCAGTCGGTATGGCTGATAATCTTCCATCTGCTTCTCCCTCACAGCTGATGGATTCCAATTCTTCAATGATGGCAGAAAATGGAGCTGGATCTGGAATATTTAAATTGTAAGTAGCTGTACAATTATTGGCATCTGTTACCGTAACGTCATAATCTCCTGGACAAAGATCACTTGGATCAGAAACTGGAGCTACTCCACCTGACCAAGAATATAAAAATGGAGTAGTCCCTCCTACCGTATTTAAAACTACACTTCCATTACAATCACCAAAACAACTTACATTTTGGCTCGAAATAGTTTCTACTTGCAAAGGTAAGGGTTCAATTATCTCAACTGATATTATTTGAGAAACGTAAGTATCTGTAACGGTAATCGTATAATTTCCTTTACCTAAATTAGTAATGGTCGTTGACCCAAAATTTCCTACAATGGTTCCATTGCCTGCTGCACCACTTTCAGTATTTACCCAATCGTAATTATAATCACCTAAGCCATTGGCAACTGCTAAGGTCAATGCTCCATCAATATCTCCAAAACAATCCAAAGTATCATTCAAGGCAATGGCAATATTAGGTTCATATAAGATAGTATTACAAATCTCGCTAGCGCAATTATTTCCATCCGTTACCGTAACACAATATTCAGTTCCTCCTACAAGATTTGATGCAGAAGTAGTTGTTTGTCCATCAGACCAGAGGTAAGTATAATTACCATCTCCGCCATTAGTCGAAGCGGTTGCTGAACCATTAGGCTGATTATAACCTGTTGGTAAAAAATCTATAACGAGGTCAATCGTAATTTCGTCCAACACATTCAAATTCGTCGTAATTATACTATCACAACCATTTCCATTAATTAAGGTATCTAAATAAGTTCCAGTTGTAGAATAAGTGGAATTTGCCACAGAAATATTTTCTCCAAAACAAATAGTCGAATTAATTGCGAACGAAGCATCTGGTAAAATGGTCAGCATCCCAGTAACTACACTATCACATCCATTGATCGTTGACAATGTTTCAGAGATCATCCCCGTCGCATCATAAGTTGTATTTCCAACGATAATATTTTCTCCAAAACACAAGGTGTAATCTTGAGAAAATGTAATTTCCATTGGTTCGGTAATGATAGTAAATGCCATAGTAGTACTTCCACTATCGTCCGCAATCTCAATTTGATAATTCCCAGCAGGTAGACTATTAATCACAATCAAATCTCCATCTGCATTGATGCTACCTGAACCCGTAGCCATTGCATTATTGGTATTAACATAAGAGTAAGTGTAAGGTGCATTTCCATTTGAAACGGAAAAGGAGATTGTTCCATCCGTATCTCCAAAACAATCCAACGCATCGCCTGAAGCAACAGCAGATAATATAGAAAAATCCAAATCCACACAATCCTCAGCTGTACATCCGATGGCATCTGTAATCGTTACACAATAATTTCCAGCAGGGATATTTTGATTTAATTGAGAAGTTGCACCATTATTCCATAAGTACGTAAATGGAGCTGTTCCTCCTATTTCATTAGCAATCACACTTCCATCCGCAGCAGTTGAAGAACTTGCTAAAGTGGCTGCCTGAGCGTCAGCCTCTAGAGCATCAGCTACTATCAAATTGGTATAAACAGTACTATCACATCCATTTCCTAAATTAAAAACATAGGTATAATTGCCTGTCGAAGAATAAGTCGAGTTGCCTACTGAAACACTTTCTCCAAAACAAACCGTCGTATCATTAGTAATTGAAGGTGGGTAATTTTCCAAATCAGTCACCACCACATCAAAAACTCCTTTGGTATTCGATCCTGATCCGTCGATCAAAATCCAATAACTATCTCCTGGATCAAGGCAATTTAATTCAATCGATTCATCATTATCAGCGATGGTAAAGCTACTAGCTACCTCAAAAAAGAAACCCGTACAAGTATTATTAAAGGATCGATAAACACCTATCTGTGCACCAATTCCATTATTCCAAGGCGCTCCATCGACACTTAATGCTTCTACCAACACACTCCCTGATGGAGGTGCTTGAAAGGTAAACCAAACTGAATTTTGACTGATAAAAGCGGATGGATTAGGATCTCCTATATTATCCGCACATTCGTTATGGACATTATAAACTCCCGTATTCCCACCTACTGGAACCATCCCCAAATCATAAGCATCACATCTAACATCAGGTGCGGCAATAGCACCATTATCGGTAATTTCAATGCCAAAGTGGCCTTCTAATTCACCACCAAAATCAATTCCATCAACTAAAATAAAATAGTTCGTATTTGGTTCTGGGCATTCTAATATCAAAGATTCATTAAAGTTAGCAGCATCAACGGAGGAAGCAACCATGGTCATATTTCCAGTACAAGTTCCATCAGCAGAAGTATAAACAGCTAACTCAATATTAATATCATTCCCTAGGTTCTGAGGATCATTTAAGGCATCTATCAAAATTTCATATCCTGGGGTATTTGACGTGGTAAACTCCACCCAAACTCCTTGATTATTTGGCCACTCTCCATTACTAGCTGGAGATGGTTCATTCAAATTATTAGCACATAAATTATTATACCCTCCTGCACTCGCATCACCTAATGATCCACCTGAAGGTAAAATCCCTAAATTCGTAGCATTACATAATTCATCGTTTAAGCTTTCGAAAGGAACTCCAATTGCTCCAATCGAAAAATCGATAGTTGCTTCTGAACCTCCTCCAACTGGTAAACTAAAAGTATAATTAGAAATATTCCCTGGCATAGGTACAGTAAAATTTTGGCAGTCTTCCTCTGGACAACTTTCGCCAAATGGATCTTCTTCAAACGCTCCTAAACACACCAGAAGCGTAGATGGAATATCATCCTGACAATCAAATGGAAATGCCCAGGCAACATTCGGATAGGTAGCTGTACCGGGGTCTGAATTATTATTGGAATAATTTACCCAAGGGCCTGTTCCTACTCGCACTCTCCACAAAGGATCAGGTGCACTAAATACATCAGTACAGGTGGTGGTAGAATTTCCTGAATTAATGGTCACACCTACTTGAACTTGAGCAAAATTATTAATGGAAAAAAAACAAAGAATAACCAATACAAAAGTAAGTTGTATGGCAAATGGAAAGGTACGATTCTGAATTTTCATCACGGGGTAAATGTCTTTCGGTTGTTTAATTATTTAAAGTTATGATATTAATTGGACTAAATAAAATATAACTCAGGTGTTTTAACTGGGTTAATAAACCATTGAAAATCAATGTTTTATAAAATATATTTTTGCTAAAACAACTGTGAAGTTTGATTTTAGTTTAATCAAAAAAAATTAAGAAAGTTAGATAGTTGAAGTTAGGTTGAGAAGTGTGGACTATCTATTTGATGCGTCCACTTTATTAATTCTTTTTTTGGAAAAAATATTGTGAGTTTTCTATTTTTTTTCAAAAAGAGTTATTAAACAAACGATTAATAAGTTCTTTTTGTGATTCTAAGGCAAAGGTAATTTTTATTTTTTGAAAAAAAATAGAAATACTCGATGCTTGACGT
>CAYGRM010000140.1:0-15105 GCA_964352225.1 uncultured Saprospiraceae bacterium
GCAAAAAAAGTAGTCTTCTGTTGTACATTTTTAAAACAAATTTTTCATTTTTTTTTAAGGGAAAAATCCATGGCGAATTCAACAAATAATTATCAATTGCTTATCTCTAAATTAGATAAGTTTATCCGTAAGTTTTATGTCAACCAACTCATTCGAGGTTTTCTATATTTCTTTGCCTTAGTCCTTGTCCTCTTTTTGGGAATCAACTTCTTGGAACATTTTTTCTTTTTTGGTTCGGGTACACGTAAGGTGATGTTCTACTCTTTTATGGGAGCTAGTGCTATATCGTTCGTTGGTTGGGTCTTGATTCCATTGTTGAAATACTTTCACCTTGGGCAAGTCATTTCGCACGAACAAGCTGCAGGAATTATCGGTGATCATTTTCCAGATGTAAAAGATAAATTGCTCAACGTCTTGCAACTCAGCAAACAAGCAGAAGGTGCCGATAATGCAGAACTCGTTTTTGCAGGCATTAATCAAAAAACGGAAAAGATAAAATTAGTGCCGTTTAAGTCGGCAATTGACCTAAGTAAAAATCGAAAATACTTGCGATATGCTTTGCCGCCTTTGATGTTGTTGTTAGTTGTTTTATTTGCAGCACCAAGTTTGATTACTGATAGTACGAATCGATTGTACAATAATGACAAAGAATTTGAACGGGATGCGCCTTTTCATTTTAAAATCAATAAAGATGATTTGACGGTGGTGCAGTTTGAGGATTTTTTATTGGAAGTAAATGTAGAAGGAGAGGTGTTGCCGAATGAAGTTTTTGTAGACATTGATAATTATCAATATCGATTGAATAAAGATGCGCAAGATAAATTCACTTATCGTTTTTCTAATGTTCAAAAAGATACAGATTTTAAAATCTTCTCAAGTGGAGTAGAATCTGAAAAGTATAATTTGAATGTTTTAAAGAAGCCAAACATTTTAGGTTTTGATATTACTTTAGATTATCCAAATTATATCGGTCGTAAGAATGAGACATTAAGTAACATCGGCGACTTGGTGATTCCGATTGGAACAAAAATCAATTGGAATTTCAATGCTTCGAATACCGATGAAATTGCGATTAATTTTTCTGATAAAAAAGAACGCATCAATACTGATCGAGCAGGCGAAGAAAGTTTTAGTTATCGTAAGCAAGCATTACGTGATGAGATTTATAAATTATACATTTCTAACCAAGCACTTCCAAATGCGGATTCGGTAGGTTACTCGATCACCGTCATTCCTGACCTTTACCCAACGATTAAGTCTGAGAAATTTGTAGATAGTTTAGATTCAAAACTTTTGTTCTTCGTAGGTGACGCTGCGGACGATTATGGTATCTTGAATTTGTCATTTAACTATCGAGTCAAAAAAGAAAATGGGCAACAAGGAGAATTGGTGAATATCAAAATGGCAAAGCCTACGACTAAGACGGCTCAGTTTGATTATACTTTTGATATGCAAGAGTTAGGTTTAAAACCGGGCGATGAAGTATCTTATTACTTTGAAGTTTTTGATAATGATGCGGTCAATGGAAGTAAGTCGGCTAAGACTAATTTGATGATTTTCGAAATGCCAACGTTGAAAGAGTTGGAAGAAAAAGAAGACAAAAATAACGAAGACATTCAAAAGAAATTAGAAGAGTCCTTGAAAGAATCGAAGAAGATTCAAGAGGATATGAAAAAGATGCGGGAGAAAGTTTTGCAGAAAAAAGAATTGGATTGGCAAGATAGAAAGGAGTTGGAAAAATTGTTGGATCAACAAAAACAATTGGAAGAAAATGTAAACGAGGCGAAAGATAAGTTTGAGGAGAATATGAAAAACCAAGAGGAGTTTGAGCAACAACCTAACGAAGAATTGCAAGAGAAGCAAGAGAAAATGCAAGAAATGTTTGAGGAGTTGATGAGTGATGAGATGAAAGATTTGATGAAACAGATTGAAGATCTTTTGCAAGAACTCAATAAAGACGAGGCTTTGGAGATGATGGAAGAAATGGAAATGAATGACGAAGAAGTGGAAATGGAACTCGACCGAATGATCGAAATGCTCAAGCAGCTGGAAATGGAAAAAGATATGATGGAGCAAATTGAGGATTTAGAAAAATTAGCAGAGGAGCAAGAAGAGTTGGCAAAGGAAACAGAAGAAGAATCTAAACCTCAAGAAGAGTTGGAAAAAAAGCAGGAAGAAATCAACGAGAAGTTTGAAGAAATCCAAAAGAAGCAAGAGGAGATGGAAAAGAAAAATGAGGAAATGGAAAATCCAAAAGATCTTGGTGATAAAAAGGAAGAGATGGAAGATATTGAAAAGGATTTGGATGAGAGTAAAAAAGATTTAGAACAAAAAGAAAATAAAAAAGCATCAGGTAAGCAGAAGCAAGCCGCTGGTAAAATGAAAGAAATGGCGGAGCAAATGCAGATGGATATGGAAGCAGGCGAAATGGAACAGATGGAAGAAGATATGGCCGCACTTCGTCAATTATTAGAAAATTTAATGACGCTTTCTTTTGATCAAGAAGATGTAATTAGTGATTTTTCGGTGACAGCTGTAACTACTCCCAGATATGTGGATTTAGTACAACAGCAATATAAATTGAAAGATGATTTTCAATTAGTTGAAGACAGCTTACAAGCATTGAGTAAAAGAGTTTTCCAAATCGAATCTTTTGTAACTGAAAAAGTTCATGACATTAAAGTAAACATGAAAGAAGGTCTGACTGAATTGGAAGATCGTAAAAAGCCTCAAGCTTCAGAGCACCAACAAAGAACAATGAAAAATGTTAATGATTTAGCATTGATGTTGAGTGAAGTAATGAATCAAATGCAACAGCAAATGAGTTCTATGATGCAGGGATCTCAAATGTGTAAAAAACCAGGAGGAAATCCAGGCAGCAAGCCAGGAAGTAAGCCAGGCGATAAAATGTCGCAAGGTCAAGGTCAGTTAAATAAGCAAATGGAGGCCATGAAAAAAGCATTAGAGCAAGGTAAAAAAGGAAGTAGTAAAGAATTTGCTGAAATGGCTGCCAAGCAAGCTGCGCTTAGAAAAGCATTAAGAGATTTGGCCAAAGAAAAACAACAGCAAGGTCAAGGTGATAAACAGTTGCAAGAAATTATCGAACAAATGGATAAAGTTGAGACCGATTTGGTAAATAAGCGTCTAACTAATGAGATGTTGAAAAGACAGCAAGATATTTTGACTCGATTACTGAAAGCAGAAAAAGCAGAACGAGAAAGAGAATATGAAGAAAAGAGAAAAGCAGAAACTGCATCTCAGAAAGAAAGAAAGATGCCTCCTTCATTAGAAGAGTATATTAAAAAGCGAGAAGCTGAAATTGAAATGTTCAAAACTGTTTCTCCTTCACTTCGACCATACTATAAAATGTTAGTTGAAGAATATTATAAATCGTTAAAAGCAGATTAAGTTAATGATAAACTATGAGTGATAGGTGATGATTACTGATCGTCAATACTCATCACTTATCACTCATAGTTTATCACTAGTCAAGTAATCCATTATTTAGAAATGAATCATCCGCTTATGTTAAGATTATCCTCTGATCCTAAAAATGTCGAATGCGTAGAACCATTTGTTGAAAAACTTGTGGAAAAATATCATATCAGCCCAGATATGTATGGGAATATTTTAATTAGCCTTACCGAAGCTGTAAATAATGCCATTCGTCATGGTAACTGCAATGATGAAAATAAAACGGTAAAAGTAAGTATGCAACAAGTAAGTAAACATAAAATTGCATTTCATATTTCAGATGAAGGGTCTGGCTTTGATTTTGAAAGTGTTCCTGATCCAACCAAACCAGAGAATCTTTTGAAAATAGGAGGACGTGGGGTCTTTCTAATGCGACAACTCTGCGATGATATTCATTTTCATAATAACGGCAGTACCGTAGAAATTCAATTTAATATATGACGCCTACTCCTACTGAGGAAGAAAAAATAAATTTCTATTCTGAAGACATCGAATTTACCTTACCTAACCATTCCATAATTTCTGATTGGATCAATAAAACCATCAAAAGCGAAGCAAAAGTACTTCGCCACCTCAATTTCATATTTTGTAGCGATACTTATCTTCATAAAATAAATGTTGAATATTTGAATCATGATACATTTACGGATGTGATTACTTTTCCATATTCTGAGGGAAAAATCATTGAAGGCGATATTTTTATTAGCATTGATCGGATTAAAGAAAATGCCAAAACTTTTGGAGTTTCCTTTGAAGATGAACTATTTAGAGTTATGATTCATGGCACTTTACATTTGCTTGGATATTTGGACAAAACTACTGAAGATAAAACTCAGATGACTCAAAAAGAAAATGAGTATTTATCTAAATTAAATGGAATGAAATTGGATAATAAATAGTCAACCGACTATTTTATATTATAATTATAAATAATACTGCTTTTCTTTATTAATTACGATAGTTAATTAAAATTTAAATACGCACAAGGTCGGAGATGACGTTGTGCGTATTTGGTTTTTAATCTTATTTTTGCGACTTCAATTTTTAGAAGTTTTTATAAAAGGACGATAATGAAAGTTTTAAAATTTGGTGGCTCCTCTGTAGCCAAACCTGAAAGAATTAAAAGCATTGCTAATATTCTAAAGGACTATTATAAACGTGGTGAAAAATTCGCTGTTGTTTTTTCTGCCTTTGGTGGGGTGACTGATTATTTAATCAAAATGAGTAACGCTGCAGCGAAGGGAGATGAAAGTTATATAGAACATTTTAACTCTTTCAGTAAACGACATATTGATTCTGCCAATGAATTATTTAGTGGCGATGAAAAAGAGTCTATTCTTTCGGAGCTCAAACAAAATCATGAAGTCCTTCAAGGTCTTTTGAAAGGAGTCTTTCTGGTTCGTGAAGCTTCTCCACGAACCATGGATTATGTATTAAGTTTTGGAGAACGTAATTCTAATTTCATTATTTCTCAATATTTACGAAAGGAGGGAATCAATACGAGTTATCTGGATGCTCGAAAAATTATCAAAACAGATAAGAAATTCGGATCAGCTAAAGTTGATTTGGACGCATCTTTCAAAAATATTCAAGAGTATTTTGCTAATCATCCTGAAGTTCAAATTACAACAGGATTTATTGGTTCATCTAAAGGTGGATTAACAACTACTCTTGGTCGAGGAGGTTCAGATTTTACAGCTGCTATTTTAGCTGCCGGATTGAATGCCGAAGCGATTGAAATATGGACAGATGTAGATGGAGTACTCACTTCTGATCCTCGACGGGTAAAAAGTGCTTTTACTATTCCCACCCTGACTTATGCTGAGGCAATGGAAATGTCTCACTTTGGAGCTAAAGTAATTTATCCTCCTACTATTCAACCTGCAATGATAAAAGGTATTCCAATTTATATTAAAAATACTTTTAATCCATCCTTTATAGGTACTTATATATCGAAAGAAAGTTCAACTAATGGACATCCAATAAAAGGAATTTCTTCGATAAGTGATATCTCTCTTTTGACTTTGCAAGGGAGTGGATTATTTGGAGTTCCTGGGATTGCAGCTCGTTTATTTAATTCTTTAGCTCAAGCTAAAATCAACGTAATATTAATTACCCAAGGATCTTCTGAACATTCAATTTCTTTTGCTGTAAATCCAAAAGACTCAGCTCGTGCAAAACGAAAAGTGGATGAAGAGTTTGAATATGAATTTAAATCGGGAGGGGTTGATCTTGTTAAAATGGAAAATGATCTATCCATTATTGCAATAATTGGAGAAAATATGAGATATCAGCCAGGTATTTCTGGAAAACTTTTTCAAGCTTTAGGTAAAAATGGGATAAACTGCGTTGCTATAGCTCAAGGTTCTTCTGAGTTGAATGTATCTGTCGTTATTAATAAACTTGATGAATCCAAAGCTTTAAACTCACTTCATGAATCCTTCTTTTTATCTGATACAAAGGAATTACATTTATTCATGGTTGGAGTTGGCTTGATAGGAAGTACTCTACTCGATCAAATTCAAAAACAAAATGATTATCTCAAAGAAAATAGCCAATTACAAATCAAAGTTATTGGTATCTCGAATAGTCGAAAAATGTATTTCAATGAGAATGGGCTTAATTTAGATACTTGGAAAGATGATTTATTGAATTCCAATGAAGCTGCTGATATTTCAGCTTTTATTGAAAAAATGAAGAAATATAACCTTTCTAATACCATTTTTGTGGATAATACTGCCAATTCAGTAATTACCTCGCATTATGAGAAAATTTTAGATTCTAGTATCTCTATATCCACTCCAAATAAAATTGCTACATCTTCTGCTTATTTACAATACGAGCGTTTGAAATATATTGCTAAAAAACGTGGTGTACAATTTCTTTACGAAACCAATGTTGGAGCAGGTTTGCCTGTTATTTCTACATTGAATGATTTAATTCAAAGTGGTGATCGAATTCTAAAAATTGAGGGGGTGCTTTCTGGTTCTCTATCATTTATTTTTAATTCATTTAAAGAAGGTGTAAAATTTAGTTCCGTGGTAAAGCAAGCCAAAGATTTAGGTTTTACAGAACCTGATCCGAGAACTGATTTAAACGGAATAGATGTACGAAGAAAACTTATTATACTAGCTAGAGAGTCTGGTTTACCTCTGGAACAAGCTAGTGTTAAAATTGATGCGATCCTTCCAGAAGCATGTCAAAAAGCAGAAAACGTTGCTCAACTCTTTGAAGAAATTGAAAAAGCTGATGATTATTTCGAAAAAATGAGAGCTGATGCAGCTAGAGACGGTAAGGTTTTAAGGTTTATTGCAAAATTAGAAAATGAAGAAGCTTCTATTGTCTTACAAGCTGTTGCCCCATCTAATCCATTTTACTCATTAAGTGGAAGTGATAATATGATTGTTTTTACAACTGATAGATATAAAGAAAGACCATTAGTTATACTTGGTCCAGGCGCAGGTGCTGAAGTAACTGCTGCAGGTGTTTTTGCCGAAATCATTACCATAGGAAATTTTTTATCATAATGTCATACGTAGGAATAAAAGTATTTGCCCCAGCAAGTGTAGCCAATGTAGCTTGTGGCTATGATATCTTAGGTTTTGCTCTAGAAAAACCTGGAGATGAAATTAAAGCTCGTTTTTCTGATAAAGTCAAAGGACTTCAAATTACTAAAATTACAGGGGCACAAGGGAGAATCCCATATAATATCGAAAAAAATACTGCTGGTTTTGCTGCTCAAAAGGTTTTAGAACATTTAGGAGAAACTAGAGGGATTGAAATGGAAATCAATAAAAAGATGCCATTTGGAAGTGGATTAGGGTCAAGTGCGGCTTCTGCTGTTGGTGGAGTCATGGCAATCAATGAACTTTTTATGAAACCTTTAACGAAAAGAGAATTACTTCCCTTTGCTGTACTTGGTGAACAAATTGCTGATGGTGCCTATCATGCAGATAATGTTGGACCATCACTTTTAGGAGGAATGACCTTCATCAGAGACAATAAAACGCTAGATATTCATAAGATTTATGTTCCACGTGGACTTATGGCTGTAGTTATTTACCCCCATATTGAGATTTTAACCAAAGATTCGCGGAATATCCTAAGTGATACGGTAACATTAAACCAAACCATTACTCAAACTGGTAACCTTGGAGGATTGATATTAGGTATGACTAATTCTGATTTAGACTTAATCAAAAGATCTCTAAATGACGTAATTATTGAGCCTCAGAGAGCTCAATTAATACCTCATTTCTATAAAATTAAAGAAGCAGCTTTAAATGCCGATGCTCTAGGCTGTAGTATTTCAGGGGCTGGTCCATCTATTTTTGCATTATGTGCTAATACTTTAGTAGCTGAAAATGTAGGAAATGCTATGCAAAAGATCTTCAATGATAATAAAATTAAAAATGACTTATTTATTTCTCCAATCAATCAAGAAGGAGCAATTCTTTGTTAAAATCTAATTAAATGAGATTATATAGTACTAAAAATACTTCCAGCTTTGTCAGTCTAGGTGAAGCTATTATGAAAGGTCTGCCTGATGATAATGGTCTTTTCATGCCTGAGCATTTTCCAAAACTATCAAAGGATTTTATTAATAACTTAAAGGATTATTCTTTTCAAGAAATAGCCTTTGAAGTTTCCAAAACCCTTTTCCAAGGAGCTATTCCTGAAAATGACTTGAGATATATTATAGAAAAGTCAATCACTTTCCCTGCACCTATTCAAACTTTAGATGAGCAAACTTATATTTTAGAGCTTTTCCATGGACCTAGTTTAGCTTTTAAAGATTTCGGAGCCAGATTTATGGCTCAAATAATGAGTTATTATAATCGAGGAAATGATCAAGAGTTAGTCATCTTGGTTGCTACATCTGGAGATACTGGTGGTGCTGTAGCTTCTGGTTTTTATAAGACTCCTGGGACTAAAGTTGTTATTCTTTATCCGAAAGGAAAAGTGAGTATGCTCCAAGAAAAGCAATTAACTACTTTAGGTCACAATATTTCCGCACTCGAAATTGAAGGGACATTTGATGATTGTCAAGCATTAGTAAAACAAGCTTTTCTGGACAAAGAGCTAAATAATCAAGTCCGATTAACTTCTGCTAATTCAATTAATATTGCTCGTTTGATACCTCAGTCTTTTTATTATTATGAAGCATTTAAGCAGATCAATGATTATAAAAACCCAATAACCTTTGTTGTGCCTAGTGGAAATTATGGAAATATTACTGCTGGATTAATTGCACAAAAAATGGGACTACCTATCTCCCATTTTATAGCAGCTAGTAATGCTAATGATATTATTCCACATTATCTATGTACTGGGAATTATGAGCCGAAATCTTCTGTTCCAACTATCTCAAATGCAATGGATGTTGGTAATCCATCTAATTTTGCAAGGATGCAAGACTTGTTTGGTTTCACGTGGAACAATATGTCTGAAAATATCTCTGGTTACAGTATAAGTGACAAAGAAACCAAACAAGGAATTCAGGATATTTTCGAGAAATATAATTACGTCATTGATCCGCATGGTGCAGTTGGATTTTTAGCTTTCAAAGCCTATCAAAAAAATCATCCGAATACAACTGGCATAATTTTAGAAACTGCTCATCCTGCTAAATTTTTGGATATCGTCGAGGATGCAATTGGAAAAGAATTGGAAATCCCAGAGCGATTGGCAATATTAGCGAAAAAAGAAAAACATTCAATATTAATGAATACTGATTATGAACCTTTTAAAAACTGGTTAACTTCTAATTATTGAAAATAAAAAAACAAAAAAGTCTTAATAAAATATTTTATTAAGACTTTTTTGTTTCACGTGAAACGTTAAAAAGAATATTGTTTTATTTCTTTTTTACAATCTTAGTATTCAATAGCTATACCAAATGAAATTGTAGCTCCAGAATACGTATTTTTTCTAGCGATAATAATATCAGAAAAATCGCTGTAGGAAGCTATGATTCTCCAATGCTTATTGATCTTATACAAACTTGTTATTCCGTAAGAAGTGAAAGTTGTTCCTTCACCAAAAAGAAAAGAAGAAGCCATTTTTTCATTGGATTCTATTTTACCTTGAGTATTTAATTTCCCAATAAGGTGCAATTTATTAAAAAATAAATATCCTATTTCTATTCCTGATTTCCATTGGTTACTAAAATTTTCTGTCCTAAAATTAACTCCTCCGTAAATAGATCCAAATAATTTTCCTCCCAGTAATGATTGTGAAGCAGCTAGAGTCGTCCATATATTAAACTCTCCATCAGATGTTGGAAGGTTAATCTGATCTATAATTCCTAAACTATTTGCTGATTTAGAATTTGCAAAATTAACTCCATCGTCTGTTGGTATATCAAAATCTATTGAAATAGCTAATGGAAATGATTTTAATAACCCATATTTTAATCCTAATTGAATACTTCCTAATCCTCTCACCGTTTCGGTCGTATTAAATCTATTAGAAATTAACATGGGAAAATTAATAATAGTAGTAAGCCGGTTTGATAATCCATACTCCCCATACAAACTGATTGAATTACTTTTAAAAGTACTTCCTGAATTAAATAGTTGTCCTGATGGACTATAATAGTCACTAGAACTAAACGTAGCAAAGGATGCTTGAGTATAAAATGAATTTTTGTTCTTAACCCAACCGTTTTGACCGTTGATATTATAAAGATTCAGTAACAAAAAGATGATGATTAAATATTTAATATTTTTCAATGATATAATTTTTTGAAAAAAAAGCTTATTACCATATAATTCATCAATAATTAATTGTGATTTATTTAAGGTAATAAGCTTAATTTGAAATTCTAGTTAGAAAATACGAAATCTCGCAATATCCATTTATTTACTATTGTAATAGAACATTGCCAAAAGGAATAGCTGCTGTATTACACCATAGAATAAGATGTGTAAAACTATTAGATGCAGCTCCATCTAGCTTAAAAAACTGCTCTCCATTCTTTTGTGTTGAACCAACTAACTTTAAATCAGGATTACCATTCATAGGATCCGCTGTAAAAGTATCTGATGTAGATAAATAGGCACTAACAGTTCCAGTCGCTAATTCTGTTGTAAAATTATTTGCAAGACGAATAAAGTAAATACCATCTTCATCCTGACCATATTCTACTGTTCCGGAAGTAGGTGTACCATTTTGAGCTACTAGGCTGCCACTTCTTTCTACTGTAAATGTGCCATTTGGTGTCGAAGAATCAATAGTAATTGTCTCTTCATCTTTTTCACAACTTGTAGTCGTTAGTGAAAATGTAAATAACATAAGTGCTAAAGAAAAAATACTTAATTTCATAATGTGTTGTGATTTTAAAAAAGTTTAATAAATATTAATTGTTAAATAATGACGCAAATATAAACGGTAAGTATCACAGAGTTATCACGAGAGTATTGCATGAAATCTATATCCTAATATTGTCGTCCACAGGACTAGTAGATTCTCATACACTAATCACTATCTATCTCTATGTATCAAGTAGGTTAGTTAAGGAAAAAGGTTAGGTATTAAAGTACGAAATATTTCGTACTTTAATACCTGAAAAAGGCGAACTTAAAATGTGTCCGCCTTTTTTAAAAAACTTATTTTTCTACACCATTAGAAGTTAACTCCGAAAGATAATTCTCTAAAATTCCATTAAACTCTTCAGGCTTCTCCATCATTGGAGCGTGCCCACAATCATCAACAAAGAATAACTTCGAATTTTCAATTAACTCATTAAACTTTTCACCAACAAAAGCCGGGGTCACAACATCTTGTTTTCCCCAAATCAAAAGGGTTGGATTTTTAATTTGATGCAATTTATCACCTAAATTATGCCGAACGGCAGATTTCGCAGTAGCAACAATTCTAATCGCTTTATTTCTATCATTTACAATATCGAACACTTCGTCAACTAACTCTTTAGATGCAACCTCAGGGTTGTGAAAAGTTGCTTCAACTTTATTTTTGATGAATTCATAATTTCCTCTCTTCGGAAAACTAGATCCAAAAGCACTTTCAAACAATCCAGAACTTCCAGTCAAAATAACTGATCCAACATTTTCTGGATGAGCTAAAACGTATAATAAAGCAATATGCCCTCCTAAAGAATTTCCAAGCAAATGAACTTTATCATAACCTTTGTACTCAATAAAATCATGCACATGATCAACTAGAGCACTAACAGAGACTTTCCGAATAGGAAGTTCCAAAATCGGCAATAAAGGAACAATTACATTGTATTTATCTGAAAAGTGATCGATAATTCCTTGAAAATTACTTAAAGCTCCAAAGAGACCATGTAGCAGTAGTAAATTATTTTCACCACCTTTTGTTTCTAAATATTGAAATTTATCTTCTTCAATTATTTCGTGATTCATTAATATATTTTTATTCAAAAAAAGAAAGATACAAAAATCAAAGACTTTCTAACTAGATTTTTAGCATCTAAATACCTGCAAAAATAACTTTTTATTTGTTCTAATAATAAATAACAAAAATGAATCCTCAAATATTATTTTTTGAACAATAGGTGATTTTCTAATTCTGAACAAGTTATGAAATAAATAAAAAATAATATGATTTTTACTTAATGGATAAAGTGTTGATCAGATGTTAGTTTATAACTAGAAAAAAATGAACTTTATCCACATTTATCATTCTTTTCTTTATTTATCCACATGCTTACCAACATTTTTTATATACGTTTTGCTCTCAGCTGATAGTAGACAAAAAGGGTAGTTCCGAGTAAAATTAATGCACATGCCTGATGAGCAACTCCAAGACCGACTGGAATACTTCCTTTGCAGCTAACAACAGTCCAAATACCAAGTAAAATTTGAATTACTAACATCGTTATCCACACTATGTTAGCTTTTTTGAAAACTTCGTTTTCTTTGATCTTTTTAGCTTTAAAAAAATAAAAGAAACCTAATGAAATCAATAGGTACGCGGACATTCGGTGAATAACCTGCACTATGGCTGGAGTGAATCCATGGGAGTCATAATTAACTAAGTTATCCACATTCCAATTACCCCCATTTAGAACTACCTCCGGCACTACTATTCCATTCATATCAGGCCAGGTTGGATACTGCAAACCAGCCTTCATTCCAGACATTAATCCACCAAAAAATATCTGTACTGCCAGTACCACCAAAAAGACTATCATCAACCTTTTCAACATCAAATTGTGAATAACTTTTGGAGAAGGCTGAATTACTTTAAAAGTTGTCCACAATAAGTAACTAGCAAGGATAAAAGCTAGCGATAAATGCATCGACAGTTTGTATCCATTTACCCAGGGTCGATTGATTAATCCACTTGCAACCATGATCCATCCCATAGATGCAACAATCATCGCTAACAAGATGACTATGCATAAATCTTTAATTAAGGCCTTAGAAAGCATTCCACGGGACAAAAAGATAAAAAAGGGAATAGCGAAGACGAACCCCATAGTACGAGCCCACAATCGATGTAAGTATTCCCAGAAGTAAATAAATTTGAAGGTTCCACTTTGAAAAATAGATCCCATTTCCATTCCTTCGTTAATCATCTCGTACTGAGGAGTTGCTTTGTATAACTCAAATTCTGCCTCCCACGCAGTTTTACTCATTGGAGGAATAGTTCCAGAAACAACCTCCCATTTTGTAATCGACAAACCAGAACCTGTTAATCGAGTAACTCCACCAATTACTACTTGCATAAAAACCATGAACAAACCTATACATAACCAAATTTTTACGATACGAGCAATTTGATCTTTCGAGACTTTCGAGGTATGTGACATCTCTCTTTTTATATCTACACTCATTTGCTAAAAATATTTTATAAAACAAAATTTCAAAAATCAAGTACAATTAATTCTAAGATTCGAAACACATCTAAACAGTTTCACAAAAATAAATGGTTTTGTTTGTTTCTGTTTCTTCTTTCCTTTAATGTCCTTATTAATATTTATTATAAATTTTTCTTCAAAAGCCTTCATCATCAGGGGTGTTAGTTTGTAGAGAAGATTTTACGTTAATTTTATGTAAAGTCGTTCTTAACTTTAAATAATTGTAAACTAACACTTACGTAACATGTCAAATCATTCTATATCAGCGACTTACAAAGTTATGAACAAGACCTGTATAAGTTATCCTATTGAAAACTTTTTGAAATCAACATTCCTAAAAGTCGGCGATCAATGTCTATATTTGATGTGGATATCCACAAAAAACAAGTTTCTAACAATCTCAAAAAAAGGCATTGTGAAGAAAGTAATCGCGCTGTGGATAACTATTGTTATTTTAGACTAGGTTACACACACTTAATGTTAAGAACTGTTTTACGTAACTAACTGACTTAGAGGAAGTTATGCATGATAAAAAAAAGACCATGTTGGTAACCATTTTCAGTTTTGTTTATTAGAAAAATACATTTGGTTTTGAATTGAAAATTATTGTTTCAAGAAAAATTATAAGTAATACATTTACAAACTAATCCATTGTTCGAAGGAAGAATTACTGTTTCTATTTTTATTTAAAAAAATCTTCGAATCATTACAAACTAAACAAATAAATGTGCGGTAGGTTTTCCTTTACATCAACAAAAGAAAAAGTAGAACAAGCTTTGCAAATAACTTTGAGCCAAGAGCTACAAAAAAGTTATAACATTGCTCCTACGCAAAGAGCTTATGTAATTACTAATGAGCATCCGCAACATTTGCAAGCATATCATTGGGGACTGATTCCACATTGGGCAGATGAAGCAAAATTGACAGGCAAATTAATTAATGCTAGGTCCGAAAGTATTTCTTCCAAACCTTCATTCCGTATTCCGATCAGACATAAAAGGTGTTTGGTTTTGGCTGATAGTTTTTATGAGTGGAAACCTTATGGAAAGAAAAAATTACCTTATCGAATTATGATGAAAAATGAGGATCTAATGGTCATGGCTGGAATTTGGGATATATGGAAACAAGGAAATGAAATCTTTAAAACTTTCTCGATTTTGACAACTCTTCCAAATAAAGAAATGGAAATGATACACAATCGTATGCCTGTAATTTTTTCGCAAAGGGAATTACAAAAAAAATGGCTAGAAGATATTCCGCTTCCAGATGTGTTGGGGATGATGCAAACGATAAAAGATAATTCCTTAAAGTTTTATCAAGTTTCAGATAAATTAAATTCGGTGGATGCGAATTCCGAAGACTTACATCATGAGGTTTTGTCGCCACCAACATTATTTGATTGATACTATATATATGTATAAAAGTAAAAAAAAGAAAATTTAAAATGTATGAGTGAAGTTGATGATAAATTTTTCAAAAGAGCTGATGATCATATTAACCTATCTAATGATCAATTATCAGACGCAAGTATTGGAAAGGTAAGTGCCTCAATGATGTATAGTGTAGCTAGATTCAATGCGTGGTTTAGTGCTTGTGAATTTACCAATGCAGAGGATATGAATAAAGGAAAAAAAGAAACGATTAAATATTTTGTTGCTGAATATGAAAAAATGCTAACCGAAAATTTAGATGATTACATTGAAAACTTTGATAAATTCATGAAATAAAAGTGAAAGCTGAAAAGTGTAAAATATCAAATGAAGATTATAGAAATTTTAAAT
>CAYGRM010000141.1:0-1447 GCA_964352225.1 uncultured Saprospiraceae bacterium
ATTCTATCAGGGTTGATTTATTTTTTTTACCCCAAGTTTCTTCTGATTTTAAATTTCCATTTTCGAAGTATACTATCTTTTTTCTTTTTGGGATAAAAACTTCATTCAGTTGACCTGTTCTTAAGTAGGAAAATAAAGTGTCAATTACTCTCCCTTTTTCAAAAGTACCTTTCAACCTTGGTTTTCCATTAAAGTAGTAATCAGTAATTTTTCCATGGGCAAGGGTGTCGCAATCAAAATAGTTTGAGACGGAAGGATTACTTATTGGTGTACGTTGTGTAATTTTTTTGAGGAAAAATGTATCTCGATTAATACCGTTGTTACTAATTTTTAAATCAATTACTAAATCATTAAATCCTGCCCGAAGTTGATAATTTCCAAGTCGAGGGAGCGAAAGAGAATTATTTTTCAAATTAAGATCCTGAATTCCATAAGTCTTTACGGAATCAGTTAAAGTCCAATATTGAAAACGAAGAACTTCATTTGAACATTGATTGATAAAGGTTGGCTCAAAAGTAATTTGCCCGAATAAGGCATTAGCAACGGAAATGGATATGATAAAAATTAGTGATCTCATTTTGAAAAATAATAAGTTTTGATTAGGGTAGCAAAAGTACTAGTTTAAAAGTATAAAAATGTCTTTTGACTCTCACCTTGCGAATTAGAATTTCATTATTTTTGCTTCGTGAAAATAAAAAAACTCTTCCTACTTCTTGGCATTTTCGGTGCCCTCCAATTCTTGGTTTTTACAACCTATGCCATGACTATTTATCCAGGCGGAACGATTCATAATCATAGCTTGGATGTTTATTCTTTTTTTACCAATTACTTCAGCGATTTGGGGCGAACTCGAACGTTTGATGGAACCTCTAATTGGGCATGTCATGTAATATTTAAAACAGCATTGACGATTTCAGGGATTTGCATCATGTTGTTTTTCATCACGCTCCAATCTTTTTTTGAAAATGGATTAACGAAAGTGTTAGCCATTTTGGCTACTTTTTTTGGGATCATAGCAGGAGCCTGTTATATTGGTTTGTCGTGGTTGCCTTATGATGTAGCATTTTGGGAACATCGATATTTTGTACAAGCAGGGTTTATTTCATTTTTGATGATGAGCCTTTTTTACGCAATTGCGATTTTTCAAGATGAGATCTATCCTAATAAATATGGCTATGCATTCATAATTTATATAATGATTTTATTTCCACAGATTTTGATTATGATTTATGGGCCGAGATCATGGACCTCGCCTGATGCTTTGTTTTTACAAGCGACGAGTCAAAAAGTGGTAGTTTATTCGCAGATACTTTGCTTGTTGTATCAGGCGGTGGGATTGTGGAGGTTGGAAAAATTGAATTATCAACTTTTGAATAAAGAATAAATAATAATGAATAATGAATTTTATTGAATATCCAATATCGATCAAGGAATAATCAATGTCCAA
>CAYGRM010000141.1:1547-10828 GCA_964352225.1 uncultured Saprospiraceae bacterium
CAATGTCCAACTTGGATAACAAACAAACTTTGGGAACACTTGGAGATTGGTTATTCCTTGTTGGATATTGGATATTCAAAAAACTACGATATTGGGTATTCAATAAAATCAATATTTAAAAAAAACACCTCTGTCCCCAATTCGCTATTTGCCTTCCCCACTTTTTTATTATTTTTGGAAAAAACATTTCAAATCCTTTTTTACAAAAATCCATTTTTATGAAAAAAAATAACCTCTACACTCTTCAATCTATCTTACGTGTGAGCATTGTTATGTTAGTGCTCTTTACCTTCTCAAAGGTACAAGCGCAACCCGAAAAACAATATTATGGCTGCAAAAGTAAGCACCATCATCACTTCAGTAAAGCCCCAGAGCTTACTCCTGAGCAATTGGCAAAAATAACTACCAGTAATGAGCGAAGTGATACGATCGATATTTTACATTACAATATTAGTTTAGATTTTACTCAATTTAATCAACAAGAAATTTCGGGAAGTTGTGAGATTTCTATCCAATCAAAAATGAACGATGTAAATTCTATTACACTCGATTTATTGGCTTTAAATATTGATTCGGTAGTCGCCCAAAATGAGTTATTGAACTATTCTTACGATGGAGATTTTTTAACTATAGAGTTTTCAAATGCTTTGAGTGTTGAGGAGGAATTGACTTTTGAGGTTTTTTATAATGGAAACCCTACACCTGCAGCTTCTGGATTTGGTGGATTGGTTTGGCAAAATGGAATCGCCTATAATTTAGGAATTGGCCTAGGCGCAACACCTTATAATTATGGCCGAGGATGGTTTCCATGTTTTGATACATTTGTAGAGCGATCAACATTTGAATTTAACATTATTTCTAATGCAGGGAAAAGAGCTTATTGCATTGGGACTTTTATGGGACAAGATACTTTGCCTAATGGAGACTTGCTTCGAAGTTATGAAATGAATCAACCATTGCCGACCTACTTGGCAGGGATTGCAGTTGGCGATTATGATAGTTGGCAGTCCACTCATGCTGGGGCATTTGGAGATGTACCTTTAGAAATTTTGGCTAGGCCAAATGATCTTTCTACGGTAGTGAATTCATTCCAATATCTTGATGAGTCAGTCGATAATTTGGAATATTGGTGGGGACAATATCCTTGGGAGCGAGTTGGATATGTGATGACTGGAAATGGAGCAATGGAACATCCGACGAATGTGGCATATCCAATTTCTTTAGCTGATGATGGGCCCGTTGCAATTCATAATGAAGTGATGGCACACGAATTAGGACATCATTGGTGGGGAAATGTGGTCACCTTAAATGGTCCAGAGAACATGTGGATTAAAGAAGGACCAGCAGAGTATAGTTCGCATCTTTTTTATGAACATGTTTTTGGAAGAGATGATTTTTTGACGGTGGTTAAAAATAATTTATTGCTCGTGATGGAGGAAGCGCATATTGATGATGATGGTTATCAGGCTTTGTCGCCAATGCCTTATGAGCAAACATACGGAACGCACACGTATCAAAAAGGTGCGTTGGTGATTCATAATTTGCGTGGATATTTGGGGGACTCCTTATTCCGAGTGGGGATGCAATCGGTTTTGGATGAGTTTGCTTATGGACATATGGATGCACAACAATTTAGAGATCATTTGACTACGGCCACAGGTGTGGACATGGGACCTTATTTCGATGCGTGGATTTTTGCACCAGGATATTCTTCCTATGAAATTGATAAAATGACTTCAACAGCTGCTGGAAATAATTTTGAAGTAGAATTAGAAGTTCAACAAAAATTGCATGCAGCTACCGTTTTTCATAAACAGACTCCTTTGTCCGTAACTTTTATGGATGAGAATTTTAATGTTCATCATGACCAAATTATAGCGGATGGTGAATTTTCAACGGTTATGGTTTCTGTTCCTTTTGAACCATCAACTGCATTTTTTAATGGAGATCATGAATTGAATTTGGCAGTAATTGGAGCTCAGAATATGTTGACTGATGATGGACCATCTGGAATTGCTTATGGTGGAATTGGTTTGAATGTACAAAGCAATGTGGATTCTTCATTTCTCCGAGTGGAAGAGTATCGAGTAGCTGCTGATCCCTCACCCACGAATATTTATGATGCAAGAATTGCAACGGGAAGATATTTTAGAGTGGCAGGAGTACTAAATCCTGATACTGAAATTCGAGGTTCACTTTCTTATTCTGGAGGTGACCCAGAAGATTTGGATTATGATTTGGTAAATATTACGGAGGATAGTTTAGTGGTATTGTATCGAGCAAACCCTGAAGATGATTGGGTGGAATATGATGATTATGAAATAAAAACTCTAGGGAATTCGATTGATGGTAATGGTTTTATTTTTATTGAAAATATTCAGTTGGGAGAGTACACTTTAGCGAATGCTGATATTCCAATGGTGGCGAATGAAAATATTTTAAAAGAAAAAACCGATTGGATACTTTTCCCCAATCCAGCTTCGGATCGTGTAGAACTTCAAGGAACACTTCCTCAAAATGGAACTTATCAAGTCGAGATTTATGATATTCGAGGGAATAATATTTTGGGAAAAAATATGGAAGTAGCGAATGAGCAATTTTCTATAACAATGAATTTACAAAATTTATCGAATGGAGTTTATGTGGCGGTGATTCGTGACGGTAATGGAAAAGAGTGGGGGAGTCAGACATTGGAGGTGGTGCGATAAGTGGGAATAACAAATATCGAATAAGGAACAAGGATTTGAGAAGTTTGACGAACTAGATGGAAAAAATTACTTCTCAAATCCTTGTTCTTAAATCGTTATTCGATATTCAAAAATACCACCGAGTTCGTCAAACTTCTTAAATTGTTATTCGATATTCCCAAGTTTTACCTTCTGCAAAATTCTGTTCCTATTTGCATTTTCCCTTCCTGATTCAAGGTAGAATAAGTAGCCATCTTCGATGTCCATCTTTTCTACAAAATTACAATCCAAAAATAAGACAGGTTGAGTTGTTCCATCATTCAAGTTAATACGATGAATCGTCTTTCCTTTTTTAGTATTGAAAGCCGTGTACACCTTGTTATTTTTCTTGTCAAAAAGAATTTGTTTGTGCCATTTTTTATTTTCGTGATAAGTGATAGGCAGATATCGTTTATTTTTTCCTTTCAAGGTGGTGAATTCTAGATAGCCCACCGTATGATTAAATAGGCATAGTTCTTCACCCAGATTTACAAGTGGAGAATAAAGCGGTTTATACATCAAAGAATTCCAAGCCTGTACCTGAATCCAAGAAAGAGGAATACCCATTTGGCTTTGCATAAGATGATCATCTTTACTTCTTCTTAAGTTGAGCTCATCAATAATTCGAAGTGTGTTGAGAATTATTTTTTCTTTTTTAGAAACTACTTGATAGGTTAATATTTGATCACGGCCAGTATATTTTCGACGATAAATAAAATCCTTGGAAGACTCAACACATGGTTCAATTAATTTTTCAAATTGTTTTTTGGGATATTTGGCGAGTAATAAAATACTACTGTCCATGATGCTCATTTCATAACCATGACTTTTTCCAAGAAGATGAATACTACCCAAACATCCTTGATGTAAATTATTGACTTTTACTTTTTTTAAAGGAAGTTCATCTAAAAGTTCACCTTGCCAGTTTTGCAAGATTAATTTGTTACCTGAAAATATATCAGCATAAGTAAGGATCAAAATTTTATCATCAAGGATAAGAAAATCTTTTACGGTAAAAGATTTATTTGTCAGTTTTTCGATTTTAGGTTGAGCTGTAATTTCTATCTCTGGAAGTCCAAAAGAAGATAGTTCAAGATAAATAGTAATAGGTTCAGATGGTTTTTGATCTAATTCTAGAATGAAGTTCTCGTAACCAACGTAGGAAAAAATAATAATAGACGGAAATTCTTTTATTCCAATTTGGAAGCTTCCATCTAAATTAGAAAAGTCCCCTAGCTGAGAAGTTTGATTAAAAATATTTACTTTTTCTAAAGGCAAATTGGTCTTTGCATCAACAATGATTCCTTCAATTGTTGAAGGCGTCTGGGCATTTATTTTTCCAACTAAAAAACAAAGAGTAAGGGTGAAAAGAAGTAGTTTTTTCATTGGCTAAAATTAAAATGATAAGTGGGCAATTTAGAATGAAATAAAATTAGTGATAAATGGTTGATTTTTTTCCCAAATAAAAATTAAATGTCAGGTCACTAAATGTCAGATTCCTTCCATCTTGTTTAGTTTTATTGGTATACTTTTTTCATTTAATATATATTTGTTGACACTCTGAAAAAGGAGTAGATTCCTTCAAGAAATCTCCCCTCAAATTCTCACATTTACAATTAAGGTTGAAGACTATAACTATAGAATTTGTTTAAAAATGCCTTTTCGAGCTTGGTTGAAAATATTGCAAATATTGAGCTAAAGCAATGAAGATAAATCAGGAGCTTTGCCAAAAGTCATAAAATCTTTCAGCTTGATTTTAGTAGGCATTGTTAAACAAAACCATTGATTAATTTAAAATAATCAATGATTCACATGTTGTTATTTTTTTTAATTTTGAGAAATAATTTTTTAATAATTAATCGATCAGAACCAATTATGTTGTACCGAACAAAACCAAGCTTTAAATCAATTGGATTATTGATGGCGTTTTTTGCTTTCAGTTTTCAATTAGCTTTAGCTAACAACTCCAATCCTTGGAATCGAATAGAAGAAAAGGATTTTGCCCAAAAAAATATGGAACGTCAGATTGTTCCTAAGAAATACAAAACATTTCATTTGAATCTGCCTGAATTGCAGGAATTGTTGAATACCGCTCCATTGCGATATTCCGCAGAGGCTACAACTCAAGAGCCAGTTGTTCTTTATTTACCAATGCCAAGTGGTGATATGGAACGTTTTCAAATTTTTGATGCACCCATTATGGAACCGGGTTTGGCTGCAAAATTTCCAATGATACATTCTTATGCAGGAGTTGGATTGGATGATCCAACTGCGAGTTTGCGATTTGATGTAACTCAATTTGGGTTTCATGGGATGGTGATTTCGGCTAGACATAGTTCCGTTTATATTGATCCATTTTCGAAGTCAGATACGGAGCATTATATCACTTATTATAAAAGTGATTTTGAAAAAGAAAGTCCAAATTTCGAATGTCATGTAACTTCTAATTCTAATGATGACGGAGCAGATTTTGGAACGATGGATACTAATGCAAGTTCATTGTTACAAGGTGATTGTATGTTGCGAACGTATCGATTAGCTTTAACTTGTACTGGGGAGTATGCTTCCTTTCAAGGTGGAGATACGGTAAGTGTGGTTGCAGCTTTTAATACTACGATGACTCGGGTAAATGGAGTTTATGAAAGAGAAGTGAACGTTAATATGGTGATTGTTGATAATAATGAAGATTTGATTTTCCTTGACTCAGGGACTGATCCATATCAAAATAATAGCCCTGGGCAGATGATTAATGAATGTCATGATCAATGTGTAGCAATTATTGGTTCTGCCAATTTTGATATTGGACATGTGTTCAGTACTGGAGGTGGAGGACTAGCTGGATTGGGAGTTGTTTGTAATAATGGGAATAAAGGAAGAGGAGTGACTGGAACGAATAACCCAATCGGAGATCCATTCGATATTGACTATGTAGCGCATGAAATAGGACATCAGTTTGGAGGTAATCATACCTTTAATAATAGTTGTGGTGGAAATCGAAACGGAAGCACAGCTGTGGAACCAGGGAGTGGATCTACCATTATGGCATATGCAGGGATTTGTAATCCAAATGTGCAAAATAATAGTGATGATTATTTTACAGCCATTAGTATTCAAGAAATTTCTAATTACATAAATAATGGAAATGGTAATAACTGCCCTGTAATTACTGATACTGGAAATACGCCACCGACGGTGGATGATGCGGCAAATTATACTTTACCAATATCTACTCCTTTTAAATTAACTGCAGTTGGAGCAGATGCAGATGGAGATCCAATTACCTATTGTTGGGAACAAATGGATGTAGAAATTGCAACAATGCCTCCTGTGTCAACGAATACTGGTGGCCCAGCATTTAGGACTTATGATCCAACGGAAGATGCCTTTCGATATTTTCCAAAATTAAATGATATCGTCAATGGCATCGATGATACTTGGGAAGAGTTACCAAGTGTTTCTCGAAGTATGAATTTTAGAGTGACTGTTAGAGATAATCATATGGGAGGAGGATGTACAACAGAGGATGATGTTGATTTGACTTTTACCAATACAGCTGGACCATTTTTAGTTCAAAATCCAAACATGGCGTTGACTTGGTTGGCTGGAACAACTGAAACAGTAACTTGGGATGTGGCAGGAACTGACGCTGCACCAGTTAGTTGTGCTAATGTTGATATTATTTTATCGACAGATGGAGGATTTACCTATCCAGTTACATTAGCAACTGGAGTCCCAAATAATGGTTCTTTCAATGTAACAGTTCCGAATGAAGCAACTACGACGGCAAGGGTCATGGTAGTTTGTTCTGATAATATTTTCTTTGATATTTCCAATGAGAATTTTACCATTGAAGCACCGACTGTACCTACTTTTGTTATGGGAGTTGCTCCTGATATGTATGATGTGTGTGGAAATATTGGATCGGTAGATTATGTTTTTGATTTGACATCATTGGCTGGATTTAATGAAGTGGTGGCTATGACTACTACAGGGATTCCTGCTGGAGCAACGGAAGCTTTTTCTCAAAATAATTTTGTTCCAACTGGCACTACAACTTTGACTCTTGGAAACTTGGGTGGAATTACAGACGGAACTTATAACATTACAATTACGGGAACAGCTGCTTCAGTTACGGTTGAACAAATGGTAACTTTAATTGTGAATAATACTTCACCAGCAGTTACAGTTTTGAATTCACCTACAAGTGGATCCAATGATCAAATGTTGAATACAACGTTGGTATGGACGGAGATGGCAAGTGCTTCAAGTTATGTGATTGAGATTTCGACCACTCCTGGATTTGGAAGTGATATTGTAGAAACATCTCCAGTTAATAACAATACGTACACGCCTCAGAATTTGCAACCATTGACTGTTTATTATTGGAGAGTGCGAGGAGTTAATACTTGCGGAGAAGGAGTTTCTTCTTCATGGTATTCATTTCAAACAGCAGGTACTGGATGTAATACTTATACGAGTACTGATACACCCGTTGCGATTTCGCCTGATGATGTAGTGACGATTAATTCTGCATTAACCATCAATGATGATTTTGTAATTACGGACATTAAAGCATCTATGGATGTTTCCCATACTTGGATTGGAGATTTGAATGCTATATTAACTTCACCTGGAGGATTGAGTGTAACTTTGTTTGACCAACCAGGTGTTCCGGGGTCAAACTTTGGATGTGGCGAAGATAATTTACTCATAACTTTTGATGATGCAGCCACCAATACTGCAGCTGATTTAGAAGGAACTTGTGAAGATACAGGAACAGCTATTTCAGGTACTTATCAACCCATTGATGCCATGTCGACCTTTGCAGGGCAAAGTCCGATGGGAGCTTGGGATCTAGAAATGTCAGATGTATTTGACCAAGATGGAGGGGCTTTGGAAACTTGGAGCCTGGAGATTTGCTTTAGTGCACCTGCTGGAGCTGCACCAAGTTTAATCAATAATATCTTGACAGTTGCGCCTAATGGAATGGCAACTGTACCTAATAGTAACCTAGTAGCAACCTCTCCAACGAGCAATTCTTCAGAAATTACATTTATCATTTTAAGTTTGCCAACGGAAGGAAACTTGACGATCAATGGAATGGCTGCCACAGTTGGTTCGACTTTTACCCAAGCGGATATTGATAATAATATTTTAGTTTACACTAATACTAATGGGGCTGCAATGACTGATCAATTTAATTTTGACATTGTTACTCCTGATGGTGGTTGGATTCAAAATGAACCTTTTAACATTGTGATTGGAACGGTTACAATCTCTGCGATTACCATTATCGACCAACAAGTTTCTTGTTTCAATGGGGCAGATGGAATGATTACAGTAAACGCATCAGGTGCAAATCCACCTTTAGAATATAGCTTGAATGGAGGTACTTATCAATTCGTTAATACTTTCTCAGGCCTTACAGCTGATACTTATACTGTGGAGGTAAAAGATGCTATGGGGAACGTGGTTACTACTAATTCAGTTACCATTGCTAATCCAGATGAGCTAACGATATCTTCAATTTTGGTTGGAAATACGGTTACGATTGATGCGATGGGAGGAACAGGACCATTAACTTATAGTAATGATGGAATAACTTTCCAAGCAAGTAATGTGTTTTCTGATTTGGCAAATGATACTTACACATTTACAGTCATGGATGAAAATGGTTGTACTGTTACAACTATGGAGACCATCAATTTAATTCAAAGTGCTGCAGTTACTACTACTCCTATTTCCTGCGAAAACGGTGACGATGGAACGTTGACGGTAAGTGATGTAGTAGGCGGTGAAGCTCCATATTTATATAGTATTGATAATAATAATTTTGTTGCTAACAATGAGTTTACAGGATTGACTTCTGGGAACTATACAGTTACAATTATGGATTCGAATGGAAATACATTTACTGCTGGATCTTATTCAGTCGGAAGTGCACCTTCACTTTCGGTGACTGGAATTGCAACTGATAATACGATTACAGCAACTGGACTTGGCGGAACTGGGACTTTGCAATATAGTATCAACGGGATTGATTTTCAAGCAAGTAATGAGTTCCTCAACTTACCAAATGGTACTTATACGATAACAGTAATTGATGAAAATGGATGTATTTCTGTTTCAGGAGATATCCTAGTTGATTTTACTAGTTTGAATGAAATTAATTTTGACTTGTCTTTTGATTTATTTCCAAATCCAACTCAGGATCAATTGAACATTGAATTAAATCAACCAACGGAGCAAAAATTATCTTTCCAGATTTTTGACGTGGCGGGTAAATTAGTTCTGGAAGTTCAGTTTACTAAGAACAATTCTTATTTGAAAGAGCAAGTGGATGTATCTCGTTTGGCGGCGGGAAGTTATGAGGTGATGCTTTCAGATGGGGAGATGTTTGGTAGAGCTAGATTTGTGAAAATGTAACGTACATTCGAAGCTCCCGCTTCGGAATCTAAAAGCCAAGTCTCCATCTTTGGAAACTTGGCTTTTTTTTTTGCTTCTTTTGAAATTCGGAATATTGTGAATGCTTGCTAGCTGATTCTTTTTTTCATT
>CAYGRM010000141.1:10838-15084 GCA_964352225.1 uncultured Saprospiraceae bacterium
AAAAAAACCAGCTTGCCGGCTGGCAGGGAATCAAAAAATTCTAGCCCAAAAAATAGCAAAGCACAAAGCAAGCACCCGCATCCACATTTTTCGCCGAGCCTCGCCCGCTCCTTGCTTCTCATGGTTTTCCTTTCAAATTAATTTCTCTTAAATTATTTTTCGAGTTTGGACTGCAAGAGCAAAAAAAATCAAATTTATAACTGTATCAATTTAAAATTAAGTCATGACTTTTTTTTGCGAACTTTTTTTTTGTCAGAAAAAAAAGTGGATAACAGAAATGAAACCAAAAGTTCTATTTTTCTTCCAAAATCCTCAACAAACCCTCAATTCTCAACGTTTCAAATAAGTATTTCAAATAGTAAAATTTTCAGGTAAAAAATCCAAAAAAGCTTATCTTTGCGCCCAATATGAAGAACTTAAGAAATTTTTGTGTGATAGCCCATATTGATCATGGGAAAAGTACTCTTTCTGACAGATTGTTAGAGTTTACTCAGACTATATCCGAGCGGAATATGCAGGATCAGGCTTTGGATGATATGGACATCGAAAGAGAACGTGGCATTACGATCAAAAGCCATGCGATACAGTTATATTATAACCATACCGATGGAGAAAAATATACATTTAACCTAATTGATACTCCCGGACACGTAGACTTTTCCTACGAAGTTTCTCGATCAATTGCTGCCTGCGAAGGAGCACTTTTATTGGTAGATGCTTCTCAAGGAATTCAAGCGCAGACGATTTCCAATCTATATTTAGCGATTGAGCATGATTTAGAAATCATTCCAATCTTGAATAAAGTAGATATGGAAAGTGCCATGATTGACGAAGTATCAGATCAAATCATTGATTTGATTGGTTGCAACAAAGAAGACATCGTTTTGGCAAGTGGAAAAACAGGTTTGGGGATTCAGGATATTATGAATGCGATCGTAGATCGAATTCCAGCACCCAAAGGAGATATAAATGCACCATTACAAGCCTTGATTTTTGATTCAGAATTCAATCAATATCGAGGAGTGATTGCCTACTTTAGGATCATGAATGGAGTCTTGAAGAAAGGTGATCAAGTACGATTTGTCAATACCGCAACTGATTATTTTGCAGATGAAGTCGGAGTAATGCAAATGAGTAATATTCCTCATAATAAATTGGAAGCTGGAAATGTAGGATATATCATCACAGGGATCAAAACTTCCAAGGAAATTAAAGTAGGAGATACCATTACATTGACAGATAACCAATGTAAACAAGGGATTCAAGGATTTGAGGATGTGAAACCAATGGTTTATGCAGGAATGTTTCCTATCGAAAATGAGCACTACGAAGACCTACGAGATAGTTTAGAAAAATTACAATTGAACGATGCTTCTTTGGTTTTTGAACCAGAAACATCGGAGGCATTAGGATTTGGTTTTCGATGTGGATTTTTAGGAATGTTACACTTAGAAATTATTCAAGAACGGTTATCTCGAGAGTTTGACCAGGAGGTAATTTCTACGATTCCTAACGTTACCTACTATGCTAAAACTAAAAAAGCAGGATCCGAAAAATTCATGGTGAGAACCCCTTCTGACTTTCCTGATCCAGGTATTTTAGATTTTGTAGAAGAGCCATTTATCATTGCGCAGATCATTACGAAGCCTGAATACATTGGAACGATCATGACCTTGTGCATGGATAAACGGGGAACAATAGAAAAGCAAACTTACCTCTCGACGGAGCGAGTAGAATTGACTTTCCATTTGCCTTTGGCAGAAATTGTTTTTGATTTTTATGATCGATTAAAATCAATTACGAGAGGATATGCCTCATTCGATTATTCGCCTTTGGAATATCGTCAATCTAATTTAGTAAAGTTAGACATGTTGCTGAATGGTGATCCTGTAGATGCACTTTCAGCTTTGGTGCACAGAGATAAAGCAGAATCTTTTGGACGTAAAATATGTAAACGATTGAAAGAATTGTTGCCACGTCAACAATTTAAAATTGCTATTCAAGCTTCGATCGGAGCGAAGGTAGTGGCTAGAGAAACCATCTCTGCATTACGAAAAGATGTTACGGCAAAGTGTTACGGTGGTGATATTTCTCGTAAGCGTAAATTACTTGAAAAGCAGAAAAAGGGTAAAAAGAAAATGCGTCAGATTGGAAATGTAGAAGTACCGCAAAAAGCATTTATTCAAGTGTTGAAATTAGATGATTAAAGTACGGTACTCCGAAGCTTCTGCATCGGAATACAATATTCTTTGAAGCGAGAGATTCGAAGTACATAATAAAGCTGTTGAGTATAAATTCAACAGCTTTTTTTAATTGATAAAATGTTATTTTTGATAAAAAAAACAAATATGAAATTCCATTACCTTTTCGCCATTGTTGTATTATTTTTTTTGAATGCTTGCAATGAACCTGCTCCAAAATCTGAAGCTCCAGTTGTCGAGAAAAAAGAGTTCCCCGAATTTTTCCAAAAAGTTTTAGATGCTCACGGAGGTCTAGAAACTTGGAATAAAATGAACACTTTAAAGTTTTCAAGCACTCGAAGAGAACCCATCACCAATTATATAATTGACTTAAAAAATCGAAAAGAGATTATCGAAGCTGAGGGAAAATACACTCTAGGCAATGATGGAAAAACAGTTTGGGTGAGTCCAGCAAGAGATTCTTTCCCTGGAGATAATCCTCGGTTTATGAAAAATTTGACGTTTTATTTTGTAGCTATTCCTTTCGTTTTAGCGGACGAAGGAGTAAACTTAGAAGACCTCGGAAGCAAAGAAGTAGATGGACGTAAATATAATGTTATAAAAGTGACATTTGGTGAAGGAGTTGGTGATGCCTCTGAAGATCAATATGTTTTATACGTCAATCCAAATACGAATAGAATTGATTTTATTAATTACTCAGTTACTTACTTCGATAAATCAAAAGCGACTCAATACAACGCTTTAAAATACGAATGGCAAAATGTAAATGGTTTATTATTTCCTGAAAAATATGTTGGATACAAGTGGGAAAACGAGCAATTGGGTGAGGTCAGATATGAGTCCCCTTTTGAAAAAGCAAGTTTCTCCGAAGAGAAAATGGACGATTCTATTTTTGAAATACCAGAAGGTGCTTGGGTCGAAAATTAAATTTCTATGGTTAAAAATCCAACTTTAATTCAAAGAATACTTTTTATTGGAATGTCGATCTTTTTGATTTGGCAATCGTATGGAATTTTTATGGGATTGGAGTTTATTGAAAATCCATCTTGGTACATTCAATTGTTTATTGCTTTGGTTTTTAACTTGTTTATCACAGGAATTTTTGCCTTCGCTGGATTTGCTTTGCCCATGGAAAAATTAATGCCTACGAAATACTTTGAAATCAGCGACCCTAAAATAGTAACTTTTTGGTTTAAAAAAATGAAAGGTGAAACATTTAGAAAGTTCTTACTGGCTACAGTTTGGCGAAAAAAAACAGATCAAAAGAAGTATTTTGATGGAACCATTAGCGGAATAAAAGACTTTGAAATACAAACCCAAAAATCAGAATTTGGACACTTGATTCCATTTTTTATCATTTCAGGAATTTGTGTTTATTTTGCGATGCGAGGATTTTGGTGGGCATTATTTTTTACGATGTTGGTGAATGTAATTTTTAATTTTTATCCAATTTTATTGCAAAGGCACCATCGAGCACGGTTAGTGAGATTGAAAAAGATTTTAATTCAAAAACAAAAAAAATGAGATTCGAAGAATACAATATTTCTCCTGAAATCAAAAAGAACCTTTCGAAACTTGGTTTCAATAGACCAACCGATATCCAATTTAAATTGATTCCTTCGATTTTGAAAGGAGAAGATGTGCTCGCCATTGCGCAAACTGGAACGGGTAAAACGGCAGCCTTCGCCATTCCTGTCATCAACATGATTGATGAAAAAAAACGTATCAAACGACCTGACGGAATTAAGTGCCTAGTGATGGTTCCGACACATGAATTAGTGATTCAGTTGACAGATGTTTTTATCAAACTGAGTCGACATACCAGAGTGACTACCTTTGGAATTTATGGAGGTGTGGAGCAAGAACCACAAATTGCGAAGTTGGATAAAGGTGTTGATATATTAATTGCTACACCTGGACGAATGTTTGACTTGCGCAGCCAAGGTTATTTGAATTTGGAACGTATTGAAATTTTGATTTTGGATGAAGCCGATCACATGTTGGATTTAGGTTTTATAGGTGATATTCAAGATTTGATGAAGCAC
>CAYGRM010000142.1:0-15069 GCA_964352225.1 uncultured Saprospiraceae bacterium
AAAAATATGAGTTCCTCCATTTGTAATAAAGAAAATAAATATCAGAAATAAGAATAAACTACTCACATCTGGATTCCAAAAAGACCATATAAAAAGAAAAAAAAATGCTAGCATTGAAAGAAAAAACATGGCAATGAAAGAAAGCCTTATCAAAGCTATTTTTTCATTCATTTTTTCCGTTTTCACAATAGCTAGATCCAGTTTTAATCTAGAAAAAGAAGATACTATAGAACCAAATGCCAAAAATAAAGCAAGAATCCCAAACTCAGCATTACTATACATTCTAGACAAAATAGGAAGTCCGCCAATATTTATTAATTGGGATATTATCGTCCCTAACGATAATATAGAAACATTTCTAATAAATACATTTTTACTATCCAAGATATTCTATATTAATAAAACCTTTTTACAAGTTCTCATTATTTGTTCTAACATTATTGCTCTTATATCCTAAACAAAAGAAGACCTTCAATCCCCTAGTATAATTGGTTAATTAAGTAATTCAATCTCCATTATTTCAAGGATTTATCTCTTAAAAATTCCTACCTGAAATCCTTCATCTTTCTCCTTTATAATTTTTGAAATAATCGATTTTAATTCCTCCGTAAGTACTCCTCCTTTTTCAATTAAAACATATCCAATATTATATTCTTCAACAAAATCTTTTTGAGCATTTCCATAAGTAGTGTAATTATTTTTCGCCTTATCTTCTTGGATAAATTGGTAAAAAGGTGAATTGATTATACTCGAAACTCGTTCAGGAAATGGGAAATTAGTAATATTATCCGGAATTGAAATAGAATTGACCCATTGGTCTTTTCCTATCAATTTTAAAGGTTCAGCTACAAAACATAAATGAGGGCTTATTGTATGAAAATCTAAGTCTTCTGTATTACTAATAAAAACTCCAATTGGAGGAAGTTCTTTTAATTCATTTTCAATTTGACTTAAAAATTGAAAATGAATTTTATCTTCTTTTTGGGTATAGTTGTTCAATATAATATAAGTCGATGAACCTAAATGAGTAAGTATTAATATATAAATCGGAATTTTATATTTATTCCCAAAGAAATCACCTTTGACCAAAAGTGAAAAGACAAATAATAACAAGATTGTTAGAAGAGGATTGAAAATTATTTGCGGAATTTGCAACGCTTCATGATTATAATTTAAAAGCCCTCTAAAAAAAATTGTAACCAAAATTATCGTTCCCGAAAAGCTAAATATTTGCTTTTCAAGACTACTAAGATG
This sequence comes from uncultured Saprospiraceae bacterium, assembly GCA_964352225.1. Taxonomy (GTDB): domain Bacteria; phylum Bacteroidota; class Bacteroidia; order Chitinophagales; family Saprospiraceae; genus CAJQQY01. The sequence continues at coordinate 1,255 of CAYGRM010000142.1, forward strand.
AATTTTGTTTTTCCAAATCCAGCCTATTAAAATTATCGTTGGTAAATAAAAAACTATTGCTCTAGCCAAAACATCTCGAAAAGAAGTAATCATAAATCCTTTGAAATATTCCATCAATTCTAATTTTGCTGACCCTCCATAATACGTATTGTATTTTCCAAAAATTAAATAAAATAGCAAAATACCTAGCGTCATCACAACTGGAAAAACCAATCCATGAATGGCCCATTTTTCTTTTTTAAAAAAATAAAAATACCCAGACCAGACAAATATTGCTGAAAAAATAAGTGGTGCATAAAGGATATGAAATATTGGAATAACACAAAGGATAGTTATAAATGCTTGATGTTTATTGTTTAATAAAAAAAGAAATCCCAAAACACATAGATTAAAAAAAAGAAATATTTTAGGAGTGGTCAATGGCAGCATTGTAAAACCGTATGCTTCTCGAACAAAAGGAATTCCTCCAATCGAAAACAACATCATAAAACAAATAAATATATTTAGATAATTGTATCGTTTAGATGTATGATTGGCATAAAGTGCATGTAAACCAGTAAAACTTATCATAGAAATAACAGGAATAAAAACATATAAAAACATTCTGAGTGGAGCAATTTGAGACCAGCGAAGAAAAACACTTGTTAACCAAATATCTCCATAATGATATGGTTCTACAGCTTCTATTTTTGATAATTCGAAAAGCTCATACCAAGGAGTTAACCGTTCTACTCCTGTTGAGAATTGATATTCTGCCATGGTTAAATAAAAACTATAATCAGGATTAGATAAGTAAACATACTCAACATTAAAATATTCATTCCGATAAAACTGAACACTTATGAAAAGGAATAAAACAATTAGACACAAGGCTAAATATTTTATTTCAAAAATATCTGGCAAAATATGTTGAAACTGAATTTCGGAAAAATGTTTTCCTTCTTTTTTCCATAAAAAGATAAATGTTAGGAGGGCTAAAATATTTATGGTTTTGAATGAAGTAGCTATTATGGAAATGGCTATTGCCCAAAATAATACGCCTCCAATTAGTTTAAAAAATACTTTTTGATGTGTACTTTTTGAGATTGGAAATAACAGACTAAAGATGCTACCTGTAAAAAAAAAGATTATCAATGATAAGAATCCTTCAAAAAAAATCTGTGCTATTTCCATATTGAAATAAGTTTTACAATTTGGTAAACTTCCGATAAGTTTAATTCAAAATAGAATGGTAATCGCACTATTGTATCTGAAAATTTACCACAATTAGGTAATTTTCTACCTCCGTGATTTTATTGAAAAGCCTCTTTTAATCTGAACTGACGATTTTCAAAAGTTCTTGAGCCACTAATAAATTAATATACTTAGATGCATGTACATCATTTAAGTTTACGACTCTTTTTTCTATAGAAATTTGATTTATCATTTTACTTACATTCATTGTATTTAACCCAAAGGATTCAAAAAAAGCAATCATCTCATTTACATATAGACTTTCACTCATCTCAATATCTGTCAAAAATGGGAAAACAATTGGAATAAGTTCAATATTATTTGAAGTAGCATATTTAATAAATAATTGTAAATCCTTTTTATGTAGATTGACTACTTCCTTTGTTTTATAAGCCTGAGTTAAAAACTTAATATAACTTTCAGTATCCGATTGCGGATATATCCAATATAGATAATTAAGTAAGTACGACCCTCTTATTATTGGTTGAAATAACAAAGGTATTTCCTCATACTGAGTAAAACCTTTGAACTTTACTCCATTATCAATAGCTACTTTTTGAATATCATTTCCATAATATTGTAGGATTACTATAGAAGGTTTAATCTTAGTCTTTTGGATAATACTGACCATCAATTCAAATTCATATTGTGTATCAATTCCATTTTGACCAAGATTGATTATTTGAACATCCTTTTTTTTTTCTAAAAAGTACCCATTTCGAAATATATCAGAATACCTTTCCGATACATTTTTTAATCCATGCCCCGCAGTAAATGAATCCCCAACAAATAGAATTGCAGAATCGGCATCACTAAGTTCTACGTCTCGAAAACCTAATGAATTAATTGGGTTCCAATATTTTTCCATCCATATTCTAGCTCCTAGTGTGTGCCCAACCCCATGTGATTTAGGAATAAACATAAAAACCATTTCTAGAATGAACAAAGTGATAAATAGGGAAAAACAAATAGCACCAACATTTGTAAATTTCTTTCTAATTCTTTTGATAAAAAAAAAATGAAAAAGGATGCTTCCTTGAAATATTATGTATAGAATTAAAGCTAGTCTGAAATAAATAGCAAAGCCAACTGGTCTATAAATTGGAATTATAAAAACAAGAAATATCAAAAAGCAAAAAAGCAAAAGACTCCTTAAATTTGAATTCATTTGAATTATTTTATATTTTTTATAATGCCTAATCGAGTTCCAGAGGTATTAAGTACTGGAAATAGGAGATTTTCTACCTTTTCAGGAAGATTAATTAAATTATCCCATCTGTTTTTCCACTAAACTTTAAATGTTTTAAAAGTGGCAAAATTACATCAAAGAATATCTGTGTTATCTCCACAATGAAATAAGTTTTACAATTTGGAAAACTTCAGATAATTTTAATTCAAAATAAAATGGTAATCGCACTATTGTATCTGAAAATTTATCACAATTCGGTAATTCTCTACTTCCATGATTTTTTGCATAAAAAGGACTTTTGTGCAAAGAAAGGTAATGAAAGACGGCTAAAATATTTTTCTCCTGAAGGTATTCAATCAACCTATTTCTCTTTTCATTTGATTTCAAAAAAATATAAAACATATTACCATTATTCGTTGCATAATCTGGTAATTGAGGAATTTCAAATTGAGATTTATTGAGAATTAATTGAAACTCTTCATAATATTTTTCCCAAATTTTTATTCTCTTTTTTTGAATCTGTTCCATATTCTCAAGTTGGGCAAATAAAAATGAAGCTGTCAATTCTGAAGGTAAAAAAGAAGATCCCATATCTACCCAGTTATATTTATTTACTTCTCCTCTGAAAAAAGCAGCACGATTCGTACCTTTTTCCCAAATAATTTCTGCTCGCTCCAAAAATTGCTCATCATTGATAACCAACATCCCTCCCTCTCCACTTATAATATTCTTAGTTTCATGAAATGAGAAAGCAGCTAAATGGCCAATTCCTCCTAGTGCCTTTCCTTTATAAAAACTATCAATGCCTTGTGCAGCATCTTCAATTACAAATAAACTATGTCGAGTTGCGATTTCCATAATTTTGTCCATATCACATGCAACACCTCCATAATGAACAACGACAATCGCTTTGGTTCTTTTAGTGATTAAAGGTTCAATTTGAGCAGGATCAATATTAGGATGGTTTAGGTAACTATCTGCAAAAACGATTTTTGCTCCTCTTAAAACAAAAGCATTAGCAGTAGATACGAAAGTGAAAGAAGGCATGATAACTTCATCTCCTTCTTCGATGTTGAGCAAGATTGAAGCCATTTCTAAAGCATCTGTACAAGAAGTGGTCAAGAGGCATTTTTTGAAATGGTATTTTTCTTCAAAATAATTTTGACACTTTTTGGTAAAGTTTCCATTACCTGAAAGTTTACCAGAATTAACTGCATCTTGAATATATTGGACTTCATTTCCAATAAAATATGGTTTATTAAATGGAATACTTTTTTTCATAAAAAGGAATTAATCATCTCCTTCAATATTTATTTAAGTTTGATTTTGTCACTTTTCTTAGAAATCAAATTAGACTTAACAGGAAGGTAAACGCCATTTAAAACTGAATCCGAACTAATCATTGCTCCAGCTCCAACAAGTGTTTTCTCTTTCAAGGTTACATTATTTTGTAAGGTAGAATTTATCCCTAGAAAACAATTAGATAATATTTCACACCTACCTGCAACTGCAACATGCGGCGCAATAAAAACATGATTGTGAATAATCGAATGATGCCCAATGTGGCCTCCACTCCAAATAATGTTATTGGCTCCTATTTTTACAAAAGGTTGAATCGTATTGTCTTCAAAAATAAACGTATTGTCTCCAGGCTGGGATTGAGATAAATAAGTACATTTTGAACTAATATAAGTGGCTAATTGATATCCTTTAGCTTTAGCTTGTAAATATTTAGCTTCTCTGTTCTTATTCATTTCGCTATACCCAATTGCTATAAACATAGAATATTCTGCAGGTGGGTATTTCTTTTCAATCGTTTCGAAAGGTAAGATTGGCTTGTTTTCAAAGATTGACTCAGAAATATATTCCTCATTCAAGGTAAAAGCAATGGGTTCATATTTTGAATCAATATTAAAATAATAATGTGCTAACTGCGCCAAATCACCAATTCCAAATATGATTAATTTTTTCATGTGCTTAATTTACTTCTTCTTCGATTACATAAAGTGGTCTGTCTTTTACCTGTTCGAAAATTTTTCCAATATAAATTCCTACAATTCCAATACTTAGCAAGATTAGCCCAGTTGAAAAAAGAATGCTAATAAAAAGACTTGGCCAACCAGGTTGAAAATCATAAAAAAATTTTAAAATAAGTACATAAATTCCTCCCATAAATGACCCCAAAGCTAAAAAGAGTCCTAGATAAATATTCCATTTCAGTAGCTTATCCGAATGTGATGTCCACCCTTGAATACCTATTTTAAGAAGTCGCCTAAAACTATAAGTTGTTTTGCCTTCAAATCTTTCTCGGTGATCTATTTCAACAATTGAGGTACGGAAACCGAGCCATTTAAGCATTTGAAAATATATTCGATCCTTATCTTTTAATTCTAAAAACACCCTAGCTACCTTTTTTGAAAAGAACACCATTGTCCCAACATTTGCCTCATATTTTCTATCCGAAAAAAATCGAAAAAGCTTTATATAAATCCACGTTAAGATGCTCTTAACCAATCCATGTTTTCGTTTTTTTCTTCTTGAAAAAACAATATCAAAACCTTTTTGACTTTCTTTAAATAAGATTGGAATAAAGATCGGATCATCTTGTAAATCACAATCCATCAAAACAATAAAATCGCCTTTTGCCTTTGTAATTCCTGCTGTGATTGCATAATGTTGTCCAAAATTTCTACTCAATTTTATCCCTTTTACAAAGGAAAATTGAGCACAGTTTTCTGTGATCTTTCCCCAAGAGTTATCATCTCCTCCATCCTCAACTAAAATGATTTCAAAATCATCTGTTATTTGACTAACCGATTTGGTTATTTGTCGAACCAATTCGTCAACTATTTTTTCAGCTTGATAAACTGGACTGACAATAGATATTTTATAATCGTTTTTCATTTTTAAAAAGACTTCATATAATCTTTGGAGGCTTTTCCAACATTAAGTATCAAATCAATAATACTTACTTGATGTTCAAATTTCCCATGAAGTTGAGGATAAATCTTATAATTTGAATAATCCAACCAATTTACTTTTATATCATTTTTGATAAAAAGATCTTCTTCCAAATAATTTTTAGCAGAAGATCCCGAAAGGTAATCAGTTGCACCTAATTCCTTACAAATATTAAATATTTTTTCTGATTTATTCCCTTTCAAATCAAAATTTCTCGACCATATAAACTTGGTTCTAATTTGGAATAAATTAGCAACCTCTGTTAAAAACAGATAATTGACCTCACTTAAAAAATTTAAATGATTTGCCTCAAGATACAAATCTGAAAAAAAACATTGGAATTCCTTAAAAGAGGATGCTTTGGAGTAATTTTGTTGAATCGATTTCCAATGCTTTGATGCCCAATTCTTTTTATCAGTTTTTGCTTCATTGATTTTTTGAAAATGATGATTTTTTACTCGTATTGGAATTGTCAACCATTGCTTTCCTTTTGGTGTTTTTATTATATTTCTATTTCTCCAATCTCCTTTTGTATATTGCATTTCATCATACAGAACTATTATATCCGCTAGGTTGATAGCATCAAAATATCCTTTCCAAGGAATATAATTTGATTGTATAATGAATACCTTCATTAAATAATGAATATTGCAGTTTAATTTTATTGTAATAATCTAAGATATATAAATTAGAACTGATAATAGTTATTATTCTTTTAGTTAAAATTTATTGATAGCAATTGTCCAAAAAAAAAGAGAATAACTTTATTACAAAGTTATTCTCATCTTCTTGTATAGTATTTTAACCATTTATCGTATGATTACCATTTTTCCAAATCCATTCTTAAAAAATTGATCAGATCGATTGTTTATATGTTCAAAGCTTTCATTGTTAGCTTTTCGAGAAACTACCCTAAAAAGATAAACTCCATTAGCTAACTTCGCTCCATATTCATCAGTCCCATCCCAAGCATAAGAAGTTATATTATTTCCAATATGAAGTGGGCCTAATTCTTCTTGTCTTATTTCTCTTACTATTCTACCAGAAACAGTCAATATTTGAATTTTCATATCCTCAGGAAGTTCACTTCCTGTTATTGTAAATACAAATCGAGTAGAGGTAGAAAAAGGATTTGGATAATTTAGAATATTGGTAATCGCAGATTTATTAAAGACTTCAAAACTAATTTTATAATCAAATTCTCCAGATTGATTCCCAGACCTATCTTCTGCCTGAACAATTAAAGTATATTTTCCATCTACTAATAAATGTGGTTGAAATAATATTTGAGATTTATTTTCAGTCACAGCATTACCTGGAGTAAAAGTTAAGGTATCTCCATCCACTAAGATCTGTCGAGCCTCAGACTCATAAGGAGATTTAAGGAATACTTTTATAAGATCTGGATCATCCAAAGAAAAGAATTGATTCTCATCTTTAAGAGTCATTAAAATTCCTGGTCGAGAAGAAACTATATCTCCATCCATAATATGGACTCCATCAAACGTAACATCTAATATTGGATTTCTTTCATCAGTTTCTACAAAAAAATCAAAAAATCCAACATTGTTAGTTAGAGTTTGCTCCGGATGATCATATTCAGGATTAACTGAAATTTGAAAGGTATTCAAATTTGAAAGATCAGAAGTTAATGTATTGAAGTTTGCAACTAAAGAATCACCAGATAATAATGGTTTGAATCGCTTGAAATAATCTGTTTGATTATTGGCTTGATCTGTAATAGAAAATTTTACTAAAACGCTATCCATTGGGTATGGACTAATATTTTCAATACCGATTCCAACTCTAAAGTTTTCACCTTGACTTAAGGTATCATTATTCAAGGTAAAATATCCTGATGGATTTAAAGCTATTTCCGGAAGCCCCTCATATAATACCCTCCAATAATCTAATTGAGCAGTCGACTTTTGTAAGGTATCTTGAGAGTTAAATCTTAGTTTTAAATAAGGAAATTCTTCTGCATCAATCTGATTCAAAGTTGTATCAAATGCAATTACATTATTAATCAAAATAGAATCATTCCCATTCTGATCAATACCAACAACTGTTATTGAATAATTATCCGTATCTATATTATCTATTGTACTCGATTTCCATTTAAGAGATTGCCAATTACTTGCTGGCCCGATTGGAGTAGATTCAATACTTCCTTCATCCCAATTTCCCGCTATACCAAAACTTAAGTCAAGAGTTTCATCTTCATTGACTGCCATTAATTCTTCAATAGCTCCAGCTCCTTTTTTGTATACAAAAATATAGGGTCTAGCTCCTGTAGTTTCTAAATTGCGAACATCTAAGGCTCCTTCGTTTTCTAATATATCAAACAAACTAGTACCCAACAATGTCGTATCTCCTCCCCATTCTTCAGGGTCATAGGAAAATCCTTTTTCTTGAAGTGTCCATAATAAAACATAATTACCTGTCGGAACATCATTATTCAAAAAATTAATTAAAGTTTCTCTTTCATCAACTGTATTAGTTCGGAATGCAAATAAAGCCGAAGTATTATTACCTATGTAAAGTGAACCATATGGATTATTCGGTGAATTAATCCAAGGATCTATATCGATAGAATCCATCACCAAAAAGCCAACTCCAGCATCAGGGGTTCCCCAGTAAAATGACCAACGATCACTATTGATGAAAATTTTTCCTCGCTTAGGATCAGGCAATTCGATTACAGGATTAATTACTCTAAAGTCTTTAAAATCCTGGATAAATTGAAAATTACGATCCTCCAATAATTCTATATTAGAGTATCGATTCTTCTTCATTTGATAATAATGAGATTGATTCCATCCTCTAGATGAACCATCTAAATATAAAAAGGAACTGCCTTTCCAAACAAATCCTCCGATATCTGGATTCTCTTCTGGGCTTACTCTCCAATAATAAACTATATCATTTTGATACATGATATCAGGAGTCCATTTCAAAACTCCACCCGATTGAGAAATTTCATTTGATTCCATAAAAGGACTATCAAATAATTCTGTTGTATCAATTTGAAAAATATACTTTTGATCCTCTAAAAACGGATTTGAGGTTGTAGCTATCAGAGTCAGGGTCTGGTCATTTACGATACCAAATTCTCGAGGGAAAATTGGATTAACGTCGTTGGATATAAAATGAATAGTTAATCCCTCTCCTCCTGAAGAATTTACAAGTTTATTATTTTCCTCTGCTTGTGGATTTGGGAGTTCAGGTATTACATTCCCTTTATCTATTTCAATAAAAAATTTATTTATCCCCAGTGCTTCTTCGCCCAAAGTTGGAATATTATAATTGTATTCAGTCTGAAATTTAGGTGCCTCTATACTGTCTATCACTATATTGTGTTGAGTCCCATCAGGAAGCTCTTGAGTGATTTCAATCTGCATTTTTTTCCCAACCCTACTTCCCAAATTGACAATATCGAACTTCAATTCAAAGCTATCTAGTTGTATAGATATCGGATTTGGGTTAAATTGGACAGAGCTAGCATCAACCACATAATCTGGTCCATCTCCTACTTTTACCAAGATTGAAGGATCTCCATGCAATGTCATGAGTCCTGCTAAATATCCTATTTGATTAGTCACATTTTTTAAGGCATTTCTTGACACATCTCCTATTCCTAACCCATAACTATCTCCTCCTATTTGGCTATAGAATTCATTACCATAAGATTTAAGAGCATTTTCAAAAGACACTCCCGTAGAAGCAAAAAATACTATTGCCCCTTTCTTTTCTTCTAAAATAAAGTCTTCACTTATTCCTATCCCTGAAGAATGAATCTGTCCAGAATAACAACCCAAGGACATCAAAACAGGAAATCGACCTTCATTATCATAAGAACTAGGATCATCAATAGTAAAATCAAAACCTGTAGCAGATGCATGACCAAATGTTGTCATTAATGAAATTCCTTCATCAATTATTCCTTTTATCTGGTCTGATAAAGATATTTGAATAGGATCAGAAGACACTTTATAAAATGAAGTTACATCTCCTCCAAATTGATTATTTTCAATTATATTCTCAAAGCCATTTAAATATCCTTTAAATCTAGCTTGCTCTCCATTATTAGAGTTGCCTCCTCCTAAATGTAATATTCGTTTTCGCCATGCTTTACTTTCAATTGTTTGAGAACCAATTTGATTAGCCTCTTGCGACATTACTTTATCTAAATAAATTCTAACATCATTCCCATCTTTCGCTGCTAATCTACCTATAGAATAAATTGGATAATCAGTATCATTAGTGGCTAGGAAAAGGTTGTCTCCTCCTGTTTTTGCCCCAAAAGTAGGTACATGAAATGTTTTATTTGTAATAGCTTCATTTAAATTACTTTCAGTTCGGATTTGATCATATGGTCGTCCTTTTCCAATAATAAAAAGATATTCAGGATCCGTCCATTCCTTTTTCAAAAAGTGACCAAAGTTACGTATCGAAATTTGATGTCGATTAATTCCATACCCAAACTGATCATATAATTGATTTACATCTACAACAACAGAATTAAAACTTCGTCCAGCCGGAGAGTTTCGATAATTTGAATACTCTTCTACCCAGTTTGTACCCGATTGTGGATCATTTGAAAGGGATGAGTTAGAAATAATTATAAAATTAGCATCTAACGTTTTATAATTAATAAATGAAATTGGCTTCAATGAACTTACCGTTTGAATACCTGAAAATGAATTGACTAAAATTAACTGTCGCTCTACCATTGAAGGAGGCAATGCTATTTGTACCTTTTCATTAACAATAGTTCCCTCTATTCTGATTTGATTTGTTAAATCATATAAAACGGGAGTTCCTCCTGTAATATCAAAATTACTAATGTCTAAAAAAACATATCCTGTTGTAGCAGGCATAGAAAATTCCAAAGAACTCTTTCCTGAAAAATCAAAAGTTCGGGGATACCTTAATTTTATATAAGCTATTTTTTGTCTATCCTTATCGTTATATGTACCCTCGAATTTTACATCAATCGAGGTTCCTAAAGAGCTAGTTGACAAATCAAATTCATGATAAAGTACTTTCGCATTTGCAAAGTTATCTTCTGCTAATTGAGTACCATTTACACTAACTTTTTGTATGTGGTTTGGATTCAAATCTGTAAAGTTAGTGACCGCCACTCGAGTTGTCAGTTTACTATTAGGTCCACTAGAATATATTGCCTCTGGATTTAATGTGATTGTTTTCATTTGATTTGTTTCTCCAACAAAACCCTCAGCCATTTGAAAGTTAGCATGATAAACAGATTGTGGGTGTTTCTTTTTAGAAAACTCTTGATTAAACATTTCTATATAAGTATAAAAACAATACGATTCAGGAGTGGGCGGAGCATTATTTAAATTATTAGCTTCTACTTCAAAATTTTCCGTAGGCGTTGTAATTCCCCATGTCAAAAAATAAGCACTCGAATCCGAGAATAAACTATACTCAGGATTTGCCATTTCAGAGATAGGATCTTCAAATAAAAATTCATCTAGATCTCCTCTATTTCGTTTTCCATAAAACTCAACGAAATCCCCAGCTCCTAATATTCCCGAAGTACTCACATAAATCGGATGTGACTCTCCCATATAAAATAATTGTAATTGATCTCCTTGAATTGAATTGATTGGTACACCTTGATCAAATAAGTCTTGCTGAGAAATTCTATATATTCCGTCTTCCGCTATTTGTACTTTATAGTATGACTGGTCATATTCGATCCATTCATTTCCATATAATGTATCTACCCCATTCCACATTTGAGCAGATGCAAAGGAAACTGTGAATAAAAAAGCGGTAATAAGAGTAATTGTTTTTTTCATCTTAAAAGTCTTAGTGAAACTTGGGTTTAGTTTTAATAATCTCTTCTCAAAAAAGAAATATAGTAAATAACTATTATATCAAATATTAAGCCTTTATTCAATAATTTTAAATAGTTAACATTGAATATTAAGACCTTGGTGGGAAAGCACTTTAATTAATTACAAATTTAACCATTTCACCTCTTTTTTATTGTAACCTAGATAACAATTCCTCTAGTGAAAGAAAAATCTTTATGATAACCTCATCCCAGAAGTAATTCATGAAGAAAAGTAGTCATACCATTAATTTTATAGTTCAATACTCAATACAAAAACTACCCTAACTCCCGCCCCAACAAATCCCCCACAATCAACTCCGACGTATCCCCCTTCCCGTACAAATTAATCTCAAAATCAATCTCCTCCCCTTTCACTTTATTATAAAGCGAAACAATTGCTCCCTCATTCGCTACATGACACAAGTAATTCACTTTATGCTCAATCAGCTCCACCCACTCCGTTTCATCCCGTAAAGTAATACATGGTTTTTTAAAGAAAAAAGCTTCTTTTTGCAGGCCTCCACTATCCGTCATCACCATCGAACAATTTTGTAAAAGGTAAACCATTTCTAAATACCCAACTGGATCAACCAATTGAAATTCAGGTTTTAAATCATATTTTTTAATATAATTTTTTGTTCGAGGATGAAGTGGTAAAATAACTGGCGTCTCTCGATGTATTTCATTTAAGCCATTGATGATATTGGCCAACTTCTTTGGATCATCGGTATTTTCTGCTCGGTGGCAAGTGGTAAGAATGAATTTTTCAGGAACATCAAATGCTGGTTTCCTAGATTTTTCTGCATAAAATAGTGCTGCATCATACATCACATCGCCCACTTGAACTACTTCATTTTCTAATTTTCCAAAACCTTCATTTTCCAAATTCTTGATTGCAGTCGAAGTGGGACAAAATAAAACGGTACTGATTCGATCCGTCAAAATTCGATTCACTTCCTCTGGCATTTTCATATTGAATGATCGTAAACCTGCTTCCACGTGCGCCAACGGAATGTGTAATTTCGAAGCAGCCAAAGCACCTGCTAATGTCGAATTCGTATCTCCATAAACCAACACCCAATCTGGTTTTTCTTCCAAAATAACTCCTTCTATTCCTTCCAGCATTCGCCCTGTCATTGCGCCATGCGAAAGACTATTGATATGCAAATGATAATCAGGTTTTGGGATATGCATTTCCTCAAAAAAGACATCGCTCATGTTTTTATCAAAGTGTTGCCCGGTGTGAACGATCACTTCGGTCACGCCTTCAAATTTCGCAACAGCTCGACTGACAGCAGCAGCTTTGATAAATTGTGGTCGTGCTCCGACGATGGTCAATATCTTCATTTTTTGTAATTATAAATGTCAAATAAAATGGAATTATATTTAGAATATTGTCGCAAATTCAAAGAGGAGTTATGCCATAGAAAAACAAAATCGCCTTCATGTTTTTTGACCTCATTCATCAACTCCCCTACTCTACCTTTCGCTTTTTCTAAAGAAATATTCATATACAAACCTAAAGTTCCTTCCATCAAAATTAATGGTCGTTCCATCAGGTTTAATTTTTTTCGGGCAAAAATATCAAAAACAGGGAAAGGATAGCAAACGCCATTTCGAAAACCAATTTCATCCGCATAACTCATCGTCGAATCCCATTCCATATTTTCGTTTTCCCAAAGATTCCAAGTTTTGGGATTTTCAAATCGTAAATAATGTTGTCGGCCCGTGGTTACTTTTTGACCTGCTACTTGCTCCAATCGTTTTTTTTCATTGGAAAAAATAGTCGCATCATCGTACGATTTATAGGATGGATGAAAACCGATTTCATGCCCTCGCTTTTTTATTTTTTCTAATAAATTTTTCACTTTCGGGTGCTTCAATTGATCTCTCGGGTCAAATCGATTATGGCAACCTGCCATGAAAAAAAAATACGCTTTTATTCCTAATTTTTCCGCTCCATCCAAAAAGATATCATGCGTATCGTAAGGATCTTTTCCTTTCAAATAAAACTTCAAATAATTAATTCCGTCCCAAAAGTAAGTCGGCGAAATCAAATACCTCGCAATCGTTCTCAGACCATAAATGAAATTTGGAAACAAAAACGGAATGTCCACATCATGCGTAGGAACAATTTCTAATGTTCGATCTTTCCTTTTTTGCTGGAATTTTATTTTTTGCAAAAAAGCCCACAAAATTTCAACGTACTGATTAACAACTGGTTTTTCCAAAAAATCATTTTGATACGCCAATGAGTTTTTTCCCAAAAATCGATGATGCATATCTCGTTCGCCTTCCAAAGTCTCTTCCCACCTTGTCAACATAAAAAATGTAGATGCAACTATATCTGAATCTAAAATGATTTCTTCTTCCGTTTCGGTCCATGCTGATTTTCCAAAAATAGCATAAAGTGGATATTTTTTTTCCTCAATAATCAATTCATCCGCACTTACTTTCGACGGCAAATTTTGTTTTTGATACAAAACTTGCGGATCATCATTTTTAAAAAAATGATTCCGAATGACTAATTTTTTTGAACCGATACTTATGGTAAAATCCTTGGTGG
>CAYGRM010000143.1:0-15054 GCA_964352225.1 uncultured Saprospiraceae bacterium
ACCATTATATTAAAACTTAACTAATGAACTATATAAAATTTTTGTATTTTTATTGTTATGATTGAATTTAAAAATATGCTCTTTTTCATAACCTAGCTTTTTTGATTGGATAAAATCCATTTGGCGCAGCATAAAAACGGTACAAATAATTAAAGCTGCTGAACTAACAAATTGAGCCACAACCAATATCTTCCGCAAACCACTTTTTCCATCCACCCCTTGAAAACCACTTCCTTTTAAAACTTGAACTGGGCGAAAAGCAGAAAGTTGCAATGCAGGCTGAATGCCACTTAGCAATATAGTTACAAATGCAAGAGCACTTGTGAGTCCAATTGTTTTTAGGGAAAAAACAGTTTGTGCAGAAAATTCTTTTCCCGAAATTTCTTTAAAATAAGGCAATCCAATTTGCGCTAAAAGCAAAGCTCCCAAACTACAAATTCCAACCAAGCAAACTGTTTCTAAAATATGTTGGCCAATTAATTGAGATCGAGATGCTCCAACAATTTTTCTGATTCCGGTAGCTTTTGCTCGATGTGCTGCTCTTGCTGTAGTAAGGTTGATATAATTGATGGATCCGATGAGTAAAATGATAAAAGCAATCCATCCGAATAAATTGATCGTGGTACGGTCACCTTTAGCAAATCCATATTTCACTTTTTCCAAACCTAAATAAATATCTTGAACAGCATGCAGCTCAGCGTAACTTCGATCTTTTACAAGTTCTCCTTCTTGAATAGGAAATAATGTCGTAATTTTTTTCCCAATTTTTTCAGCATCCACATTTGGTCTAAGCGTCAGGTAAGTTGTAAAGTTAAATGCTCGCCAATGTAAACTTCCTTCATTATAATACTGAGCTATATTTTTCTCAAAAGGAACAAAACAATCCACAGGAAGGTGGGTGTTTGCTGGTGGATTTTTGATGATGGCTGTTACCGTCAAATCCATTTTATCATCTAACCTTAAAACCTTTCCCATCGGGTTTTCATTGCCGAATATTTTATGCGCATTTTTGTCCGTAAGAATAATGCTATTGGGGTTGGTAAAAGCAGTTTCTGGATCGCCTTGAATAAATTCAAAATCTAAAATTTTAAATAACTCTGGATCAATCAGAAAAGTATTTTTAGCATCCAAAAGGAAGTTTTCATATTTCAAAACTGGCTGCCACAAGCCGCTAGTTCTTGCTACAAATTGCACTTCTGGAATTTGTTCTTTGATCGCAGATTGCAACGGCGCAGGAGTTCTAATTCCCCAACTCCGATCAGCTCCAAATGATGTATTAGATAAAACAATATAGTTCTGCCCATTTTGTGAATGATAATCATCATAGGAAGTCTCCTCTTGAATCCACATAAAAATGAGTAAGGCGACCGTCATTCCAATGGTCAAGCCGATGCCATTAAGTATGGTGTAAAACTTATCTCTTTTGAGATTTCGGAAGGCGTATTTTATGTTTTTTAAAAACATGGCGTAAATGGATTATGGATTATGGAAATTTAGAGCATTTGATTAAATTCGAGTGTATTAAACCTTCTATTCTATAATTTTTAAAAAAGTTATTACTATGAAAAAACCAAATCTTATTGTTGAAAAATCTTTTGAATTTGCCTTACTAATTATTAAACTCTACAAAGAATTACAAGCCGAAAAAGAGTTTGTTATTTCCAATCAAATCCTTCGTTCGGGTACTTCTATAGGAGCAAATGTGAATGAAGGACTCTCAGCTGAATCAAAAAAAGACTTTGTCCACAAGTTTAGTATTTCCTTGAAGGAAGCTAGAGAAACTGATTATTGGTTGATGCTTTTAGATCAAAGTAACTTAACTCAAATCAATGTTAAGTTTCACCTCGAAGAAGCTCAAAGGTTAATCAGAATTCTTTCCTCTATCATAATCTCTACCAAGAAAAATATGTAAAAATCGATTTATGATAATGAATTCAGGATTGTGTGGGAGAATCCTAAATCCATCATCATAAATCCTCAATCTATATTTCTTATTCGTTTTTTAAACTTTCCACAGGATTGGACAACGCAGCTTTCAAACTTTGTGAACTCACCGTGATGAAGGCAATAACAATGGAAGCAATTCCAGCTAAGGCAAAAATCCACCATTCAATTTGGATGCGATACGCAAAGTCATCTAACCAATTATTCATCACATACCAAGCGAAAGGAGTAACCACCACAATTGCTATAAAAACTAATTTTAAAAAATCTTTGGAGAGTAAACCTATGATTCCAAATGCGGAAGCGCCGAGTACTTTTCGAATACCGATTTCTTTGGTTCGTTGCTGAATAATGAAAGTGGATAACGCCAACAATCCTAAACAAGCAAAGAGGATAGAAAGGAAGGTTGCGATTAAAAGAATTTTCCCCAGCCGATTTTCTGAATCATAAAGTGTGGCAAAATGTGCATCCATAAACTTGTAATCAAATGGTCTATCTTTTATATGTTTGTTCCAAATGGATTCGATTTGCGGTAATGCTTTTTCAATATTCGTAGGATTAATTTTTAGCGAAAGAATATTGGCAGCAGTAGATGTTTGAAAACAAATCGCATTTATTTTATGATGTAAAGTATTGTGATGAATATCTTTTATCACTCCAACGACACGACCAGTTACACTTCCTGCATTTGTAAATCTGACGATTTCTTTTCCGATAGGATTTTCTTTCCAGCCTACTCTTTTTACAAATGATTCATTGACCACAAACTCCTGACCATTGGCTTCACCTTCAATAGTAGGCGACTGCCCCTGCGCAAATTTCATTTCATATAAGTCGAAAAAATTGTGATTAACTTGGTTGATGGTCATTGGATAATTTTCCATCTCAAGTGTTTTTTCATTCCGGACCATCACTCCTTGTTGTCCTTGGATAGTTCCCAAAGAAGCATCACTTCCAGTTATTTGATTAATTTCTGGAATGGCTGCTAACTCTTTTTTGATAACCGAAGACCGAGTCAGATTACTATAACCTAATTGTAATTCGACCACTTGGTTGTATTGAAAACCTAGTTCTTTATGCTGCAAATAATCCAATTGTTGATAGCAAATAATAGAACCAATAATCAACATTCCTGAAAGCATAAATTGCAGCACGACTAATCGTTGGATAAAAGGACGTTTGATCGAAACCGCAGTTCCTAATCTCTTGAATGCCTCCACCGCGGAATAACGAGCAGCTTGAATAGCTGGAAAAACTCCTGCCAATAATCCTAATAATAGAATGGCGATAAAATAAATACCAACCATCATTGGACTAAGAACCAAGTCAATTTCTTTTCCCAAAATAGAAAGAAATGGAGTTCGCAAAAGCATCACCCAAAGCAATGCTAGGCTACCTCCGATGACAGACATAAAAATAGATTCACCTAAAAATTGGAAAAGTACCGATGAGTTAGTCGCACCTAATGATTTTCGAACACCGACTTCTTGCACTCTTCGCATGGCTAAAACGGTGGAAAGATTGGCAAAATTAATACTGCTAATGAGTAAAATAAAAAGTGCGATCAATCCTAATATTTGTAAATAAGACCGATTAGATTTTTGAAAATTATTAAAATCATATGCCAATTCGCCAGAGTCTAAATGAATACTACAGAATGGCTGTAAAGACAATCCGACCATGTCATAAGCGGGCATTTCATCTTTGAGGAAGGAAGGCAATTGTGCTTCCACTTTGGCTACATTGTGTGCCGAAGAACGAAGCTGAAGATAAGTATTCGTGGTGATGCTGTGCCAACGATTATTGACATCGGCTTGCATTAATTGTCGATCATCCAACGGAACTAACGACTCAAATTGTAAATGACTATTGGTAGGAATGTCATCAAAAACGGCAGAAACGATATATTGAATCGTCGTATCTTTTCCAGCATTCAAAGCAAAAGTATATTCTAAGGTATTCCCAACTGGATTTTCTTTTCCAAATAATTCTTCACTTACCGAACGAGTCAATAAAATATTTTCTAGTTTACTAAATACATCTTTAGGATTTCCATAAAGTAATTTATAATTGAAAAAAGAGAAAAAAGTAGCATCCACTTGGAGGTTTCTAGCAATCACTTTTTCTCGACCATTGGCGCGACAAATAAAATTTTCATTATCAGTAATAACTCGAAGATAGTTCTCAATGTCTGGAGATTTTTGCTTCAAGTAAGGTCCCATGGGAATGGATGCCATAGCTGTTTTGCTTTCTGGCGAATTAGGATATTTGAACGTGGTGTTCAATCGATACATATCCTTTTGTGCAGGATTAGATTGATCAAAACTATATTCGAATTGCAAAAACAAAACGATCAATGTACTGATTGCCAAACTTACCGACAACCCAAAAATATTGATAGAACTGATCCCTGCATTTTTTAATAAATTCCGCCAGATGAGTTTGAAGTTTGTTAAGTTCATAATTTTTTGATTATAGATTAAAAATTATGGATGATGGATTTGCGTTTGGAAATAAACCTTCCTGCTGAATCCCATCATTTCTAATCAAGTTTTATTCATTCTTTAAAGAGTCCACCGGGTTCGTCATTGCAGCAATCATAGTTTTTGACCCTACCGTTAAAAAAGCAATCCCAATGGCTAAAACTCCTGCGAGAGCAATCATCCACCATTGCATTTCGATTCTATATTCAAAGTTGTTAAGCCAATTATTCATTTGGAGCCAAGCTATTGGAGCAGCGATAATCAATCCTATTAGGACATAGAGTAAAAATGTTTTGGAAAGTTGAAAAACAATATTGGTAACACTTGCACCGAGTACTTTTCGAATGCCGATTTCTTTCATCCTTTGCTCCGTCATAAAAGTAGCAAGAGCTAACAATCCTAGACAAGCAATCAAAATCGCCAACAAAGAAAAGATCCCAAACAACTTACTGACTCGATCTTCCGCTTTATACATTTTGGCAAAACGGTCATCTAAAAAGTCGTAACGGAATGGTTGAGTTGGTGCGAAGGATTTCCAAATTGCTTCCGTTTTGGCAATGAGATTATCCATTTCAGCAGCGGTAGATTTTACCGAAACGACCGAACTACTCATGCCCATAAAAAGAGCCAACTCAGTTACTTTTCCTTTTAAGGATTCAAAATTAAAATCCTCCACAATTCCAATTACGGTATATTGTTGTCGATCGCCATCTGGAATGCTAATGACTTGCCCTATTGGATTTCCAGAAAAACCAAATTTACGCACAGCCGTTTCATTGAGAATGACACTTGAGGAATCCGCCAATCTTTCTTCATTGAAATTTCTGCCATCCAATAAATTCATGCTCAACGTATTCAAATAATCATCATCAATATTCCAACATTGCGTCACCACAACATTTTCAGGATGCTCTCTAGTAATCAGTCCGATTGAATTTCTTCTACCTCCGTCGAGCGGGAGGTAGGAACTGATGGCTGCATTTTTTGCTTCAGGCAATTTTACAATCGCATCTTTAAAAGCAGGAAGTTGGTCAATAATCGTATAAGTATCTTCTATCAATAAAACTTGGTTTTTATCAAAACCTAAATTTTTATTTTGAATAAATGACATCTGTTGATACACGACTACCGTTCCGACAATCAAGCCGATCGAAATAGAAAATTGGAAAACAACCAACCCACTTCTCAACCAACCACTTTTACTCCCGAGACTTAATTTTCCTTTTAAAACTTTCACCGGCTGAAATGCGGAAAGGTAAAACGAAGGATACAATCCAGCTAAAATTCCTGTAACGATGGCGCTTCCAACAATGAACGGAAAGAAGCTAATTTCGAAAAATGGAATACTCAAATCCTTACCTGATAGTTCATTGAACATTGGCATCAATAAAATCGCGAAACTTGTTCCTAGTAAAAATGCTAACAAACTCATTAAAACTGATTCTGTCAAAAACTGATTAATTAACTGTTTTTGAAAAGAACCTAACACTTTTCGCAAACCTACTTCCTTCGCCCGATTGGCAGAACGTGCGGTGGATAAATTGATGAAATTCACCAAAGCAATTAATAAAATAAATAAGGCAATCACACCAAACATTTTCACTTGAGCAATATCACCTTGCGGTTCAAAAGGAGTGGTAATTCCAGCTGAACGCAAATGAATATCTTTGACAGGATGTAAAATAAGTTCGACTCCTTCTCCTTTTTTGGCTAATTCTTTTAAGTCTGCTTTGATGATGTCGTTGTATTCTGGCCCCATGTTTTTTATGACAAAATCATGCAATTTACCTTTGAGTTGTGCAGGTGTTGTTCCGTCAGTCAAAGAAACATAAGTGTAGTAATTATTATAAAGCCAACCAGAAGCTATGCTATTTTCCAAAGTAATCATCGACATAAAAAAATCATAGTGGAAATGATTTTGGTCTTTGATATTTTCCATCACACCTGTAATTTTGTAGGTCTGATCTTCAGCATTATTAAAGTTTAAAGTCTTGCCAATTGGGTTTTCATTTTGAAAGTATTTATCTGCAATCTTTTTTGTAATTACAATGTTATAAGGTTCTTTTAAAATATTCTCTTTGTCGCCTTGAAGTAGTGGAAGATCAAATAATTCAAATAATTCTTGGTCAGCATAAACGAAACCATCTTCATAAAATCCTTTTTCTTGATTTTCTTTTCGAATAATATTATTTCCTGCATTAAAAAAATGTGGGTTGAGTCGAGCAGCTTTTTTGACTTCTGGAATTTCATCTACCATCGTTTGAGCAAGTAGCGGAGGCACCGCAGAATAGATTCCTTTAAAACTATTGATGTCCGTATTTCGAGCTACTAGATATAAATTTTCAACATTCGGATGGTGTTGGTCATAGCTTAATTCATCTCTTACAAATAATGCGATGAGCAAGCAACAAGTCACTCCAATAGCCAAACCAATGATATTGACAGCACTATAAAACTTCTGTTTTTTGAGTTGCCGAAAGGCTATCTTTAAATGATTTTTTAACATGGCTTTTTATTTATTTTTTGACATTTCTAAATTTATGTTTAATGTTTTGTTGAAGCTTATTTTCTAATTACAATCCTACTAAATAACATCCAATGGGTGTGCCGGTATTTTAAACTGCTGATTATCAGCAACTTAAAGAAAGATAAAAGCCGAGATCATATTATTAGTGTCAAGATATGAACAGCCATTTTTCATATTTGGACGAAAGAAAATTTCCATTCTTTCATTCATCTTTCAACGACTCCACAGGATTCACACTTGCCGCTTTTACCGTTTGCAAACCAACCGTCGCCCATGCAATAATTAAAACCAACAAAGCAGGAATGAAAAATAACCACCACGTAAGAGTAATGTTATAAGCAAAGTTATTTAACCATTTTTGAGCGATGAGATAACTGATCGGAATGGAAATAGAAATGGCAACTATTACTATTTTGGTAAAGTCACTCGTCAACATTTTCACGATTCCAAAGACACTTGAACCAAGGACTTTTCGAATGCCAATTTCTTTTCGTCGTCGTTCAGTAGTAAACATGGCAAGTCCAAATAATCCTAAACATGAAATTATAATTGCAATTCCTGCAAAGTAATCTGACAAGGCTGCTACTCGATTTTCAGAGTCGTACATTTTTTGAAAATCATCATCCATAAAGGTAAATTCGAATGGAAAACCTGCATGAAATTTTTCATAGCTTTCTTTTAATTTTTGAATCGTTGCTTGGTTTTCACCTGCTTTAATTTTTACCATAATATCTTTTCCAGTTGGTGAAAACCGAATAAAGGTTGGACTGATTTTATGATGCAATGATTCGTTGTGAAAATCTTTGACGACTCCTATAATTTGTATTTTATAATTAGGTCCTCGGTTTAAATATTTCCCCACAGGATTTTCATAGCCGATTAATTTTGCAGCAGATTCGTTGATAATCACATTATCTTCTTCATTAAATTCTTTTGAAAAACTACGGCCTTCGATTAATTCAATGCCGAGTGTTTTTAAATAATCATATCCGACATGCGGCCGTGGAACTCGAATTTGTTGAGTGACAGGTACACCGTCCCAAGTGGGTGCCGTTCCGAAATTTTTGTTTCCCACATATCTTCCTCCTTCAATATTAGTGGCACTCAGTACTTCAGGAATCTTTTTTATTTGCTCTAAAAAAATGGGTAAATCTTGACTTGCTTGACCTTTGCTGGTGAAGCAAACAATATTATTTTTATCGTAACCTAACTTCTTTTGTTGAATAAAATCAATTTGCCGATTAATGATTAAAAAAGAAATGATAAAAATGAAAGACAGTCCAAATTGGAAAACGACCAATCCTTTTCGAATCCATTTTTCTCCAAAAGAGATTTGAAGTTTGCCTTTTAAAACCGAAGCTGGCTTAAAACCTGAAAGATAAAATGCGGGATAACTTCCTGCGATAATTCCAGTTATCAAAACGATTCCAAGCATGGAAATCAACGTTTGGCTATCCATATTTAAGTCTAATTCTTTTCCTGTAATTTCATTAAACTGTGGAAACGACATCGAAATCATAAAGATCGAAGCTAAGAATGAAAGGCTTACCATCAAGATCGATTCTCCTAAAAATTGATTAATTAAATTTCCTCTAGAAGCTCCTGTTGCTTTTTTTACACCAACTTCTTTCATTCGAGTAGAAGCTCTTGCGGTCGATAGATTCATGAAATTGACGCAAGCAATTATCAAAATAAAAAGGGCGATGAGGGAAAATAATTTGATGTAAGCAATTCGCCCACCAGCAATTTTTCCATTTTCATATTCACCGTGTAAATATATTGTTGAAAATTGTTGTGCAAAAACAGAACAGTTTTCTCGATGTGGTTTTGCGTGTAAAACTGCTGTTAATTTTTTATTGAATTGCTCGAGGTCAGTTCCTTTTTTTAAAATAAAAAAAGTTCTCGCAGCATCTGTATTCCAATTTCTAGATTCTTCGTAAGGGTCAAGTGCGTTTTCAAAATTTAAAACAATATCGAATTGCTCAGTTGAATTTGTAGGGAGGTTTTTAAAAACACCTGAGACTATAAATTCATTTTCAAAAACATCATGTTCCCATCGAATCATTTTTCCAACCGCATTTTCAGTTGTGTTAAAAATCTTTTCCGCAAGTCCTTCGGAAATAACGACCAAGTTTTTGTCCGCCAAAACTTGATCTTTGTTACCCTCCAAAAGAGGGAAAGAAAAAATATGGAAATAATCTTTTCCAGCAAAAATTGGTTGCGCTTTGACCTGTTTCTCTCCAATCGCAACTATCCCAGGTTGAGTAAAATTATATTCGTTATTGGTAGGTATGGCATAGACAACCTCGGGTAGTGCCTCTTTAATTTCTTTGGCAAAATAGGCTGGGGTGATTGCGCGAGATTTGATACCTTCGGTTCGCTCATAATTTTGAACTATTTGAAATAACTGTTCGTCTTGCTTATGGAATTTATCCATATTCATTTCATCATTCACCCACATATAAATCAAAAGTGCACAAGCCAATCCAGTTGATAAACCAATCAGGTTAATCAAAAAAGAAGTTTTATTTCTTTTAAAATTTCGAAATGTAAGTATGATGTTATGTTTCCACATGGCGTTATCTTTTGTAAGCGAAAAATAATTCTAAATATTTTCTAACAATTCATTTACATTTTTATCTTCTCGAACATATCCATCTTCTAAATAAATAATTCGATCTCCGTATTGTGCATTTTTTTCAGAGTGAGTGACTTGAATTATGGTCATCCCTTCCTCATGTAATTCTTTGAAAAGTTTCATGATTTCTTCTCCTTGTTTGGTGTGCAAATTACCTGTCGGTTCATCTGCGAGAAGTAATTTTGGCTTTCCAATAATTGCTCTTGCTAGTCCAACTAGTTGTTGTTGTCCGCCTGAAAGTTGGTCAGGGAAAAGATCTTTCTTTGCCACGATATTAAACCGATCAAGGAGTTCAGCGACCAATGGTTTTCGCTCTTTACTTTTGATCCCTCGATAAATTAAAGGCGTTTCAATATTTTCATAGACCGTCAAGTCGTCGATTAAATGATAGGCTTGAAAAACAAAACCGATGTAATGTTTATAAAGCTCTGTTCGTTTTTTTTCATTGAAGCGATGCACTTCTTCGTCGAAGAAATTATACTCCCCTTTGTCCGCAGCATCAAGCATCCCGATGATTTGGAGTAGCGTAGATTTCCCTGCACCACTATCGCCCATAATGGTGATAAATTCTCCTTGCTGGACATTAAGATTCACACCTCTGAGTACCCAACTTTTTTGGAATCCGCTTTTATAATATCTTTCTATATTTTTTAATTGAATCATGATTGTTAAGATTTAAATTATTCTGTTTTTAAACTATCAATAGGATTTACAATCGCTGCTTTTATACTTTGAAAACTCACCGTTATTACTGAAATAATTACCGCCAAAAAAGCTGCTAAAGCAAATATCCACCAAGAGATTTCTATTCGATATGAAAAATCTTCGAGCCACATATTCATTGCATACCACCCTAGGGGAAGTGCAATAAATATTGCGATGGCCACCAATTTTAAAAAATCAACAGAGAGTCGATAAGTGATTTGTGTAACACTTGCTCCAAGTACTTTTCTTATTCCAATTTCTTTGGTTCGTTTTTCAGCATTGAAAGCTGCCAAACCAAATAATCCTAGGCAAGCAATCAAAATAGAAAGGATGGTAAAAATGATAAAGATGCTTCCCAATCGTTCTTCCGCCTGATAGGTTTCATTGAAAGAATCATCCATGAAATAATAATTGAAAGGTTGCCCTGGAGCAACTTCATTCCACGATTTTTCAATACTTGCAATGGTATTTGAAAAATCACCAGCTTTAAGTTTGATTGCCATCTTAGCTGCTCTATCTCCTAAAGAAATACTCAATGCTCCGATGTTGTCTTTGAGTGACTCGTAATGGAAATTTTTAACAACGCCTATTACTGTAAGCACCTCTTCATTTTCATTTTGAAAATTCCGTACTATTTTCATCCCCAAAGCTTCTTTGGCAGATTTCCCCATAATGCCTATAGCAGATTCATTTATAATAAGGCTACTGGTGTCTGTACCATATTTTCGGTCAAAATCTCGTCCTTCAATTATTTCAAAATTTAACGTGGAGACATAATCATGATCAACTCTCCAACTTTGCATTTGTAGATTATTTTCTTGTTCATTTACACCTTGGATTTTATATCCATCATCACTTCTACTCGAGGGGGTAGGTAAAAAACTACTTAAACTTGCACTCTGCACCAAGGCTAATTGCTGTACTTTTTGTTTAAAAGTTTGAACTTGATTCCCCGCACCATATATATCATCAACAATCAATATTTGTTCTTTGGTAAAACCAAGATCTTTGCTTTGTATATAATTTAGTTGTTGAAAAACCACTAAGGTGCTTACTATTAAAAAAACAGAAATGGCAAATTGAAAAACCACCAACATATTTCTGATTCCTCCTCCTCCAACGCTACCTTGCCCACCACCTTTGAGTGTTTTGACAGGAGCAAATTTTGACATAAAAAAGGCAGGATAGCTTCCAGAAAAAAGTCCTAAAACCGCTGCAGCCGAAACTAACAACAACCAAAAGATAGGATTGAAAATTGGAATTGAGAGGTCTTTACCTGCGAGCTGATTAAAAGAAGGCATTGCAATAAAAGCTAGCACCAAAGCTAACAAAAGAGATAAAAAAGAAATCAATCCAGCCTCTGTCAAAAATTGTTTGATAAGACCAAATTTGTTAGAACCCAATGTTTTTCGAATACCTACTTCTTTTGCTCTTTGGAGAGAATGAGCTGTAGACAAATTCATAAAATTGACACTCGCCAAAAGGATCAAAAAGAAGGCAATAAATGAAAGAATATAAACATTTTGAATACTGTTATTTGGGCTAATTTCTGCCACTCGGTTAGAATGCAAATGAATATCTTTTAAAGGAATCGTACTATAGTTTACATAATTTCCACTTGCCTTAAAACTCTCTAAGGTTAGTCCTGGTATAAATTGTTGAGCATAAGGGACTAAGTATTTTTGAAAGATAGCCTGCAATGGAGCTTGAAAACTTTCAATGTTAGCGGTAGGAGTTAGTTTTATAAATGTGTTGTAATTGTTGCTTCCCCACTCTACACTTTTTGAATCTTCATAACCAGACATCGCCATGAAAACGCTATGATTTCTGAGAAAAGAATTTTCTGGAAAATCTTCAATTACACCTGTTACAATATAAGTATCTGTATTATTGAGTAATAGATTTTGCCCGACAGCTTCACTTATTTTAAAATGTTTTTCTGCTGCAGTTTTGTTTAGGATTAAACTATTCGGATTCTTAAGCGCCGTTTTGGGATCACCTGCCAATAGTTCTAAACCAAACATTTCAAAAAAAGAAGAATCGACAAAAGTGGTTTGGAGTTCTTTTACATTTAATGGGGCATCTGTTTTTTTGATGAGCATACTTCCTTGTGTTCTAAATCGAGTAGTCAGTTCTACCTGCGAATAATCTAAAACAGTTTCAGCTAATGGCGGTGGAACTACTGCATACTCTCCAACCTGTCCTCCAAATTTGATGTCAACATTAATCCGATGAATACGATCCGCATCTGGAAACATCTTGTCAAAACTAAATTCATCATAGATAAATAAAGAAATGAGCAACCCGCCAGCCATTCCAATTGCAAGTCCAAATGTGTTTAAGAAAGTTAAAAAAGGTTGTCTTTTTAAATTTCTCCACCCTACTTTTAAATTATTATTGAACATAATTTTTTGTTTGTAAATTCTTTATAAAAATTGTCGCACTACATTCTCCGTCACCACTTGTCCATCCAACAATCGAATAATTCGATTACCAAATTCCGCACAATATTGCGAATGCGTTACCATCACAATCGTCGTTCCTTTTGAATTTAAGTCAGCTAAAATTTTCATCACATCATCTCCATTGGCACTATCCAAATTTCCTGTAGGCTCATCCGCTAAAATCAATTTTGGATTATTGACGATTGCTCTCGCTACAGCTACTCGTTGTTGTTGACCACCTGAAAGTTGTTGAGGAAAATGATTCCGACGATGCATCATATTCATTTCTTCGAGGAGTGCTTCGGTTCTTTTTTTACGCTCAGCGGTAGGAACTTTTGTGTACATCATGGGGAGTTCCACATTTTCAAAAACAGTCAACTCATCTATCAAATTAAAACTTTGGAAAACGAACCCTAAGTTATTTTTTCTAACATCAGATCGTTTCCTTTCGGAAAGTCCGCCAACTTCATTTTCCATGAAAAAATATTCACCCGAAGAAGGACTATCAATCATTCCAAGAATGTTCATCAAGGTAGATTTTCCACATCCTGATGGCCCCATAATGGAGACAAATTCGCCTTGGTTGATTTCGATAGAAAGATCATTGAGTGCAGTAGTTTGCACTTCGTCGGTGCGGTAAACTTTGTTTAAATTTTTAGTCCGTATTATCATTGTTAGAATTGTTTAACCCCTAACCCCTAAAGGGGAACTGTTTTGTTGAAAATAACTCAAGAGGTGTTTAAAAAATTTATTTTTAAGATGAATTATTGGTTTTTTAAAATCAACTCATCTTTATCTCCAAAGTTTTCATAGCTCGAAGTGATAATAATTTCCCCTGATTGGAGACCATCTACGACTTCATAATAATTTGGATTTTGTCTGCCGATTCGAATTTCTCGCTTGATGGCTTTCGATCCATCTTGACTTAAAATGTACACCCAGTTACCACCAGTCGATTGATAGAATCCTCCACGCTTAACTAAAAGAGCTTCTTGCTCAGCAGACAGTTGTAATTTGACCGTAACCGTCTGACCTCGACGAATGCCTTCTGGAACTTTGTTGATAAATTTCATATCCACTTCAAAACCTCCGTTGACCACTTGTGGATAAATTTTAGTAATGCGCAATTGGTAATCTTCATTCGCAAATGTGAACGAACCTTCTTGCTCTGGAAAAACTCTCGAAATATAAAACTCATCAATCCGAACTCGGATTTTAAAATTACTTAAGTCATCAATTTGTGCAATCTGCGAACCTTCTGGAATCAATTCTCCGACTTCAACATTCAGTCCTGAAAGTTGTCCTTTGATCGGAGCTTTGACGATGAGGTTTTCCAAATTCTTTTTTGAAATTTCTAAATTCCGTTTCATCAAATCCAAAGAATTTTCCATTTGCTCTTTTTGAATAATTCCTGAAAGTGAATCTTTTTCGAGACTTCGCTTGAGCAAAGCATTTCTTCTCACCAAACTTTTATACTCCGATTCGGTATCTTCATATTGCACTTTTGAAATGGCACTTCCTGCGTATAATTCTTTTTCTCTAGCCAATCTTCTTTCCAAAATATCCAAGCGAAATTCCGCATCCAAAAATGTTTCTTGCAAGTTCAATCGTTGTTGTTCTTGCAACAAATTCATATTTCTAATCTGATTAATTTGAGCGATAAGAGTACCTTCTTGATTTAAATAACTCATTTGCAAATCAGAATTACTCAATCTTAAAATTGGAGTTCCTGCTGCAACTGCTGCACCATCTTCTACCAATTTTTCCTCCACTCGACCTCCTTCTACTGCAGCAATGATGACTGATTTGATTGGTTGTACATTTCCCGTCACAGGGATAAATTCTTGAAAAATATCTTTGTGAACGGTATCTACTAAAATTCGACTTTGGTTGACATTGAGTTTGCTCGACCCCGAAGATTTATAAAAAGAAAAGGAAAACCATACAACAGCTATTAAAACCAAAAGGCCAATAATAGCTTTTTGCCAGAATCTATTCTTTTTTTCAATTATTACATCCATAGTTAAAATGCTAGTTTTGATTGATTGTGTTCGATTACGATAATACATGTGCCAAGTAAATGCCAAGAACTTAACTTATTGATTTTAAATGATTTACGTATTTATTTTTAAAAATATAAAAAATAAATGTTCATGAGTGTACAATGGGTGTTCATTTATGGACAGTTAAGTAGCTGCTGACTTTAGTCGGCAGCAAAAAAAAAGCGAAGTGAATTTTTTTTAAAAGAAAGATCAAAACTGGTTCTAGATGAATTCATTTGGTCATTTATAAAAAGTTATTGAGTTATTGATT
>CAYGRM010000144.1:0-15028 GCA_964352225.1 uncultured Saprospiraceae bacterium
TTTCTCAACTAATCTAAAATTATATTTTTTTAGAAAACACTATAGTAAGCTTTATCTAAAATATTCATGTAAAAAATGGATGGAATTGTTTTGAGACTAGAAGATGTTCGATATTTTCCTGAAATGAGAAACCCCTTTTCCATGTAAAGACAGAAAAGGGGTTTAATTTTCTTAGAAGTGTTGTTGAGGTTTGTTTCCCTCTTTCTCTTGCTCTCTCATGAAGTTATCAAAGCTACACTAGGGGATTTGTCTTAGAACTATTTTTTCATTAAAAAATTAAGGTTGCACCACCACTTTTTGTTGCATTACTTCCATTGTAATTTTATCCATAATCTCCACGATATAAATTCCAGCTGCCCAAGATTTCGTATTGATTTGATAATCCAAACCATCATCAAAAGTTACTTTTACACGACCATGCAAATCCATAATGCGAATCATAGATTGTTCACTATTAGTTTTGATATTTAATTCTCCATTCGTAGGATTTGGAAAAATGGTTACCTCCAAGGAGGAAACATTCTCATCAAGATTAGTTGTTTTACCTTGAGCAATAACATCATTGTTTTGCATAGCGTAAGGAGTCGAGATGCCTGATGAATAAAGTGTACGAGACCTTGCAATATTAATCTAGTGTTGGCAAGGCGAACAATAAGACATTTTGACGGCATCAGAGATATTAGCTAATTCCACAAATTTTGTAGCAGAGTTAGTATAATCCTCACTATCATAATCTGTATATGCATCATTATATTGGACATTCATTTCTAGGTTACTAGATGTTCCATCAGAATAATAACAAGTAGTAGATGAACCTCCTGCAAAACAATCTGTCTTACCAGAGTTAGGTGGAATATTGACAATGATAATATTTCCACAATTAGCAGAAGGGGCGGTAGCTGCATTGCTAAAGTCAAAAGGATTATTACCACAGACTTGTCCAATCTGAGTACCGATAGAAAGATAATCAGGCACAGTCGTATTCGCTTGTAAGTCCCAATAATTACCCGTAGCATCTATCGGTACAGGAATACGATCTACATAACAGATGCTAAATAATTTATTAATGGGGGCTGTACTCTTAAAGTGGTTCGGGTTAGTCTGCGCATAATTACAATCTTGTGTCGGTTGTCCACTATTCAAGCAAGCATCTATATTCAACCATAAATCTTCCCCTTCTACTCCTGACAAATTATCCAATAACTTAGCGCAAGTCATCTCTATGGTTCCATAGCCTTTTTTTAGATTACTATTAGGTTGGTTGTAGTTCATTCCTTTTTGGATATAAATTCCCTTGTCATTATTACTAATTTGTGAACCACGATTGACCGTTACATTGGCAAAGATAGTTTGGGGGCTAGAGCTTCCATCGGCTTTGATACCATAAGTATTATTATCAATCAAAGCACCATTGGTGACTAAGATATCTACTCGCGAGTCATCCTTTACATAGATTCCAACTTCATTATCATTTATATCTGCACCATCTACTTTGAAGTTTGTAAATTCGGTCAAGGCATGTACATTGGAAGTTAAGTTATTAGATATTTGGATAGCACCGAATGGATTATCAAATCCATTAGCCTCTCCCACAAAATCTATTTGCTCTATATTCGTTAATTCCATAGCAGTAGATACATCATCATAAGGCGTAAAATAGGCTCCATCCAAATCTAAGAATTTACATAAGTCAGCATATATTCCTATCTCACAGTCATTAAAATAAACCAAAGAAAGTTTAAACACATCTGTACTTAAGTTCATATTATATGCTTCGATCCCTGTCCAAAAGTTATTAAAGTCAGCATCCAAAAGATTTACTTTGGATGCATTATCAGCATAGATTCCCTTATTGTCATTATCTATATCATAAGCATCAAAGGTGACGTGTTCTGCTTCAATTTCGCCACTAATACCGATTTGGATTTTACTTCCTGTGTCATATTCTACTAGACCATGTTTTAAAATTATTTTTTCTGAAATACCGACATCTAGTGTTGCTTTATTATTAAGTCGGATAAAGCGATCTGTTTTTCCATTACCTGTCAGTTCGAATGGGGCGTTAAAAGTAGTGATGTTGTTTTGGTCGAATTCAAAGAAGCCGCTACCATCAAAATTAAATGAACCATTGATGACTAGCTCGCCACCGTCTTTGATTTTGATGGAGGAACCTTCTACGGTTTGAGTGCCGTCCCAGAAGTCGTTGTACCAGAGGTCTATGTTGGCATCTTGATTAATTTCAAGAATACCTCCATTTTCAACTATAATCTTAGCACCTCTCATTGCTCTTAATGTTCCGCCATTTTCAATATTTAAAACCCCGCCACTCTTTACAAGTACTTTTGAATTTTGGTCTAAAACAACTATACCATTATTCCCAATAGTTAATGTTCCCCCTTTGTCAATAGATACAATCGCAGAGTTCTCAATCGCAGTATTTACACCATTTAAAATAGCTTCTTGTTGACCTATCTCCATACGCCCTCCATTAGTGATAAGTACTTCTGTACTACTACCGTCACAATAAGGTTCTCTGATGATTAAATCAAATTGGGTTCCTAGTTCATTATCAAGATGATTTGTAATATCGGTAAAATCTATTCTGTCATTTCTGTTCACCCACAATTGTCCCTGTTGTTCAACTATTAAATCATAATCAATGAAATTTCTTGTCTCCGAAGGGATTATAAAATCAAGATTAAGTGAGACCTCATCTGCTTTCCCAAAATTATAGGTACGATTTGTTAAAGGATTTATATCACTTCCGTTACTCCCTTTTTTTACAAAATTAAGTAAGAAAGTAGCATTCCTTGAGTTTAAAGAAACATGGTTTTGGTTGTGTTCTCCAGTTAGCGTGTAAGGAGATGTAGTATTGTTATCAATAGATGATACACAACGATAAGCCATACTATTACCTCCATCATTACAATCTCCATTTAAATTGATCATAGGGTCGGTACCATCTGGAAGGTTAAGTGCACTTACCGTAGGAATAAACCCGAAAACTCCCTTGTTTGGCATATTATTAATAGTAAAATCCTCAAAGCCACTATCAAGTAATAGGTCTATATTAAAATTTTGATTACCACCAGGTGCAGAGTCGTACAACTCGTCAGGTGCATAAGAATGTTCTGTAGATTCAATCCTTGGTATGCCAAGAACCTTCTTTTTAATCTTGTGTTTATAAATAACATTCCAGCTAGCTGCTGGGTGGTTCAAGGCATATATTTCTGAATATACAACTTCAAAGCTTCCAAAGAACTTTTTTTGCTTACCACTCAAATCAAAGTATTGTTCTCCTGGATTAAGGGGTTGTATTTCTCCTATTGCCGAGCCATTACTTATTGCAATATGTTTTACTTCTAGCGGCCCGTCTGCATGTAATGCATTAAAAAAATTGTCATGCCACCATTCCCGACTAATAGGTGCATAAGCATGAAAATATAACATTTGCTTTGCCGTAGGTGTCAATAATACGTCTTTTGCCAATTTTAGCTCAGGGTTTGTATCGCTAATACTTCCTTTCTTATTAGAAACATGAACACTTCCTAATTTTTTAATCATATACTGCAACCCGATCGCTATATTGGCACCTCGGAGTGGGGCATCAAATGTGATAAAATATTCTGTTTCATGAGTCACATTATTCACCTCCATCGTTCGCAATGCTCGATAACCTACTACTCCACCCATACTTACTCCCATGATAATGTTTTGCTCGACACTTTCATTTTCGGATTTCTGAGTATTTACCCAGTTGATGATATTCTCTACAACTATGGCATTGGCAAACATATCTCCTGCGCCATCATCAAAATCAACATAGATTAGGTCGTAACCTTCATTATATAGATCTTGCCAGAGGGTATTACTGGTGGGGGTAATGATGGGATTTAGTTGATCATTTTGAAACAGTAATCTTTCCTTCATATTTTCCCAAGTAGAATTTCCTAACTGACTAGGATTAAACCCCTCAATAAAAATAAAAGGCTTCAGTAATATATCACCACAATCATTGCCATAAAAAATATCGAAAGTAGCCCCCGCTACTGTCGTGATAGACTCATCGGGTTCGTCAGAATACTCTGTGTTAGGAGGTGGAGGAGGTGGTGGCGAAGCAGCAGTTACAGGTAATACATTGATACTGGTTTTGCTATACCACTCACTTCCATTTGCCAGAGTATAGCGTAGTGAAATGTATTGTATTCCTGTAGTAAAAGAAACAGCTATCGATTGATTAAAACCAGTACTCATCCAGCCTGTTCCAATATCTATCGCTATACTGGCAGGTATAGCAAGGTTGCCCATTTGTAGGCTATCAGGCATCACAATATTAATAGCTCCTGCATATACTTCTTTCCCCAAAAGCGTGGCTACAAAAAAAGTATCTCGGAGATAAGGGTTTTGCCCAGATACATCATGAAAAGTTTCGTTAATGGTATCATAAGTAAGCAAACCTAGATTAAGTGCATCGGGATGAAAATAATGATAGTCCACCAACATACTCGCTATAGGAATAGTGTTCGTTTCTTTGTCAAGGTTCAATACGATATCCATATAGGTCTCCGTTGCAGGCAAAGGGTCATAGTCATTAATACAAGAACTAGCCACTTGTGCAAAATGCCATCCCCAATCATTCGCAGTTGTCGCTAAACTATCGGGCGGTAAATTATCGCCAAATTGTGACCAATCATAAAAATCCATACCTTTGTCGTAAAGAATTTGGGTGGAGACTGCACTCATATCTAAAGGTGCGAGTGTGTTTTCGATTTGATTGAATAAAGAAGTACTTTCGGTAATCTGCACGTCTTGTGCAGTAAGTGATAGGCTACTAAAAAATAAGCAGTACCAAAACAGGGTTGATTTAAGATTTTTCATTAGTGAAATTTTTATGGTTAATAATTATTTTACGGGAGCAGCGGTGGCAGCCGCTGCTTTTTTAATTTAATATTGCATCGAAACGACCATCTGTAAATATCAGAGTGTCATTACACTCAGGATTGATTGCTGTAAATTCAAAAGTCCCAGCAGCTATTTTATACTTTGAACCGAATATTTCTACTGAATCAAATTTTAGAAGGGTTAATTCGTGTAAGGTAGTCGTATCAAGGTCGTAATGAATACAATCACTAATTCTATCGTCTGAATAATTTGAATGGATATAAGGATTAAATGCCAGATCATAAGTACCTAAATTATTGAAATAGGCGTATAATCTAATATATTCATTAATTGTACTTTCCTTGTTTTTTTTCGATGCCTTCAAACCAAATCTTCCGTCAGAAGTCCTATATCCTGCGTCAACCCTGCTCCACCCGATAATCTCTGTGAGCGGAGGTATCTCTGCCACCCAAGGTTCACCATTAATATAGCAACCTAGTGTATTGAGACCTTCTGTCGTAAGTGGCGGTAATTCAGGCTCGGGAGGAGGTGTATCATCTTTGTTGCAAGATGCAGCGAGGAATATCACGGTACTGATTAGGAGTAGGTATTTTGTTATTTTCATGATAAAAATATTTATGGTGAACATGTTTGTTATTTAGTTTTATGGTTAATAATTATTTTACGGGAGCAGCGGTGGCAGCCGCTGCTTTTTTATTTAATAATAGACATCGAAACGCCCATCTGTAATTTTAAGAGTATCTTGAAAATCAGAACTAATTAATTGGAACTTAAATGTTCCTGATAAAATAGATTTTACGGTATCTAATTTTGTGATATTTACTTCATTGAAAGAAAGAGTATCTAACTTATAACTAATACCCAAGTCCCAATCAATAAGACTGCTGTTATATGTAAACTGAGTAACTCCTTCTTTAGCATCAATAATATGGAGTGTAAATCTCTGCCTAACTGTGTCACATTCAGCTTCAATAATTTCTTTCCTTGCTTTAATTTGGGCATTACCTACATTATCATAATGCCTATATCGGACATCCAATTTTTGTTCTCCGCCTATAAGAGCTCCAAAAGAATCAGTATAAGCCACCCATGTTTCTCCATTAATTTTGCATCCAAAAGTATTTTTTCCAGTAGTAGTCGCATCGGGCATTGGTTTATTTAATCCAATACAATCGATTTCGTTATCGTCAGGATTTTTGCAGCTGTCACAAGCTATGAGGAATAAACAGCAGAAGGTAAGGAGTAGGATGTTTTTCATTGGTATATATTTTTTTGATGAAATAATAGAGAATCAAGGTCTATCTAAATTACAATTAATTCTTTGCAGCGCAAAGCTGCCTGAGCTTGATAATGGAAAGTCCTTTATATCGTAAGCAGGGACGCTTACGAAAGGAAGATGTGGAGTGAGGGCGTTGTTTCATGTTATATTTTTTTTGCATTTGTAATATACGAAAAAAAAAAAATGATATATGCAAGTGGGTAGTGTTAAAGTTATGGATTTTAAGGTTTGGGAGGTGTTTCTGTATGGGTATGTGTTAGGTGTATGTGCTTAAGAGTAAACAGCGCAGGAGCTTGAGTGCTAGCGACGATTTTTGTTTTGTTGGACAGGGGTGGGGCGAGCGGTAAAATTAGATTATTTTAGAAAGCACTAGAGTAAGCATTATCTAAAATAATCATGTAAAAAACTATGGAATTGTTTTTTGAGATTTAACAGAAGGTAAACTTTATTAGTTTCTATATTTAGCTTTAAAGTATCCGTCCGAGACAATAATGATATCGTCTGTACAGGTGCTTGTACTGTTTTCGTTTGCAGTAAAATAAAATGTGCCTTCTATGATCTTATTGATAGAATCGAAACTATCAATATCAATAATATTTTGAGCAAGAGTATCACGATAATAATTTCCACAATTGAAGTCAGTAAACAGATTATTGTCAAGAATATCATGTACTCCTTTTACTGAATTCCCTACAAAGATTGTCATAGACATAAAATCACTTTCACTATCAGTATCTCTTGAAGCACGAAATTGTATACCATTATTGAAGAAGCTTTCATAATAAATATCTAAATCAACATCAGAGAAACCAAGGTTGTCACCCGCAGGCTCCCAGTCCTTACCATTAATTTTACATCGAAAAATATTATCATCTTCCGTCCAATTTTCGGGAGTTGGTTCTTTGTTGCAAGCGAAGAAAAGAGAGAAGGTAAGTAGGAGAAGGATTGTTATTTTCATGATTTATATTTTAATAATTCCGAATTTTCTCCTCAATCGAAGTCGTTGAATATCCTTCTTTGAATGCTAAACTTTTCACTTCCCCACCATTTGCCAAAACAATATCAGAACCAACAATTTGCTCAGGTTTCCAATCGCCACCTTTGACAATGACATCTGGCAAAACAATTTTTATCAATTCCAAAGGAGTGTCTTCTTCAAAAACAACAACCGCATCTACAAATTCTAAAGCAGCTAACAAGTGCTGTCGAGTGGCTTCATCATTGATTGGCCGATGTTCTCCTTTTAATCTTTTGACTGAAGCGGCGGAATTTAATCCAATCACTAATCTGTCACCTAAATCACTCGCCTCTGCCAAATAATGAATATGTCCAAAATGTAAAATGTCAAAACATCCATTGGTGAAAACAATTTTTTCACCAGTAGCTTTCCAGTTGGAAACTGATGCTTGAATGGTTTCCCATGATTGTATTTTGGCTTGTATTTTTTTAAACATGAGTTGATGTTTTATTTTTCTTTGAAAGCAGAATGAACTGGAGTATAATTTCTATTTAGTAAAAATAACAAAGCAACAGAGATTAAACCAAAAGCAATATTGCAAAATATTTGAATCGAAAAGAACGCAATATTCGCAAATGAAAAAGCATCATATTGATTAACGCCATAAATTCCTAACGCAGCAATAACCAACCAATGATAAGTTCCCATGCCACCAGGAGAAGGTATCACGATACCAAATGCTCCAAAAACAAAAACCATCAAAGCAACCACCGGAGAAAGATCAGCAGTCGGTTCAAATGAAAAGAAGAATAGATAATTCATCAAAAAATACATCGCCCAAATAAATACGGTATGAAAAATAAATTGTCCAGGAGAGGCTAATTTTCTAACAGATAAAAGTCCTTCCCAAAAACCTAAAACAATCGCTACAAATTTTTTATAAATAGTAGTTTGTATGATTTTTTTCTTAAAAGCAAAAAATATAATTAACCCGAGCATTCCTAATCCGAGTATAGCTAAAACGATTGGATTAGAAAACAATCCACCACCTTCTTTATCTGTTTCCATATTTTCATTTAGCCAATTCCACAAGGTTTCATACTCCAGTAAAAATGCGATTCCAATAAAAAGTAACAACATAATTACATCCATGATTCTTCCCAAAACAATTGTTCCCATGGCAATTTCTACTGGAACTTTTTCTGCACGATTTAGTGCAGCAGCTCTTGCAACTTCTCCCATTCGAGGAATAAATAAGTTGACAAAATAGGTGATAAAAACAGAGATAATACTATTATATAATTTCGGTTGATAACCTAGTGGTGCTAAGGTTAAATTCCAACGCATTGCACGACTGACGTTACTCAAAGTAAAGGCTAGTAATGCTGCAATAATCCAAAAAGGATTGACATTCCAAAAGTCATCTTTTATTTTTTGTAAAAAATCACAATCTTCAGCAGCAATTCCTTTGAGAGCACATTCTGCTAAATATGCATCATTGTAATTATTATAGATATAAGATAGAATGGTAAATCCAATCGTAAATGAGATGATGAGGAAGATGATATTGCGAATTGTATTTTTCACAGAAGTAGTAATTTTATTTCAAAAGTCTTTTAACGAAAAAAAGGTGTATTGGTTTTTCGAAAAAAATCAATACACCTTTTTTTTAGGAGTCAAATTATTTTAAGGTCGGATGCTATCCTCTTGCCACTTGATGAGGTTTGGACATCCTCGGTAGGCTTTATCAATTTTAATATAAGTGTTACTAATTTTTTCTTCAATCCAAGTGCTCATGAATTGCGCTTTGCGCTCTTCGATGGCTCCTGTTCTAATTTTACTATAATCTTGCTTAAGATTAGCACGGTGTGGATCAGTTCGAGATTGTAAATAAACTAATCGATACATTAATTCTCCTCGCTCTTCAAATTCGATTGGTTGAGAAATTTCACCCACCTCCATCGTATCAATGGTAAAATAAATATCTGGATCCAGATCAGCGATTTCGAAAAAGGTATTTCCAGTTTGTGGATTAACCATTCGTCCATCGTTGTTGAAGCTTTGTTGTTCTTTATCAGAGTATAATTTCACCGCGAATGAGAAACTTAAAGAATCACCCATAATCAAAGTTCTAACGGTATCCAATATTCCCAATGCTCGATTTTTATCTTCGTCAGTCAAATTTGGTCGCAATAAAATATGACGTACATTAACTGAGTTTCCACGTCGATCCAATAATTGCATGAAGTGATATCCAAAGTCAGTTTCGATTACTTCTGAGTATTCATTTTTTTCAAGGTTGTAAGCTGTTGCTTCGAATTCAGGAACATAGCTTCCCCTTTTTGCCCAACCTAAATTTCCACCTTGTTGTCCTGAACCTAAATCTGCGGAGTACTTTTTAGCTAGTTCGGCAAAGTCTTCTCCGTCTTCGAGTATTCTTTTTCTGATGTCTTCCAATGCTGCTTTAGTACGATCTTTTTCCGCTTGATTGACTCTTGGTTTATAAACAATTTCACCTAATTCTACTTCAGAATTAAAATACGGCAAACTGTCTTGCGGAATTCTTGCATAGAATGCTTTTACTTCAGAAGGAGTAACGGTGGCATCTTGCATAACTCTTGCTTGCATTCTTTCTACGAGCAATTTATTTTCCAAATCTTCTCGAAATCGGCTTTTTACCTCCGCTGTTGACTGCCCATAAAAATCTTCAAATTGTCGAACATCGCCTCCCATATAACTTAAGATTTGATCAATCCGAGCAGTCAGTTGAGCTTCTATTTCTTCATCTCCTACTTCAATACTATCTAAGCGAGCTTGGTTCAACATCAAACTTGAAGCAATCAAATTTTCGAACAAATTGCATTTGGCTTCCTCTGGAATATAGCCTCGCTCTTCTGACATTTGGGCATATACTTGCTCTAAGTCAGAAAGCAAAACATATTCATTCCCCACATTGGCAATAATTTTATCAATCACTTTTTTGTCCTGTCCTAACATGAAGTTAGAAGACATAAAAACGACAAAAAAGAGTAACAATAATTTTTTCATAAAACTGTTTTTTACGTTTTACTTTTTATGACTGACGTTTTACGGCGTAGATAATTATGGTTTTTTTTTTCATAATCATTTTACCATCAAACGTTAATCGTTCATCGTCAAACGTTGTTTTTATTTTGTATAAATTTTAACATTGTTTTTACTGGTTTCTCTATCGTAGAGTTCTTCTTTTCGCTGATCCAGTAAAACCATTTTTCTTTTATGTAAAATCACCTTTTTGATTTGATCTTGGATATAATCTATAGGTGCTAATTCTTCGCTTGCTTTTTTTTCTAATACTTTCAAAAAGTAAAAGTAATTTTCATCTGATTGATTTAAATCCTGATTTGGATTTAAGTTCGTTCCATTCGGAAGTTGAGCTTTCAGATCACTTTGTTGATACCAAGTCTGTGCATCCAACAGGTAAAAGTCGGCATTTCGAATGGCATAATCTTTCATCTTTTCAAAGTTATCTGGATTATTGCCGGGCCACCAAGTTTGTAGTTGATTTAAGTTGGGAGCAGTCTTTGACACCTTTATCAGAAAACAACGAAGAATACTTGATCGGAGTTGGTATTGTTCTTTATTTTTTTCGTAGTACTCCGATATCTCTTGTTCTGAAATGACTGAATCCAGTTGAGTTTCTACTAAATATTGTTCGTAATTATGGCGAATCAAGGACATTCGATAATCTCTCACTAGCTCATCAATATTCAGATCAGCGGGAATATTTTTTTCAGCTTCTTGCATCAAAAGTGTTTCGCGCGTCCATCGTTCTACTTCGGCATTGATGATTTTTGTGCTATCCTCTGGAGTAGCTCCTTCTGGAACCATTCCTTCTAACGCAGATAAAAATAATTTTTTGGAAAACACTTTTGCTAACTCCACATCATTCTCCTCTGCTGTTTCTTCCGCAGGCGTACAGCTTGCCAAAAAGCCAAAAGTCAAAATGAAAATGTAGGAGAAAATTCTTAGCATATTTGATTAATTGTTAACTATGAATGGTGAACGGTTTATACTTAGCGATATCAACCGTTCACCATTATTTAATTCCTATTGTTTAATGAGTGTTTGAAAAACCTCATCGTTGATTTTAATCTCGTAAGTTGATTTTAATTCTTTAACCCATTCTCTTTCCAAGTGATCTTGATAATCTGCCACGACATAACCACGTGCTTCTTTCAAAGTCTTTGGACTTGCTGGAAGGATTTTTTCAATCTTCAAAAAGTTATGAGATAAATCTCTTTTGTTAATTTCAGTTGCTGAGATAGATCCTTTTTTCCAAGGCAAACCATTAACAACTTTATTTTTTCCTTGTTCGATTATTTCAGTTCGATGAGACAAAATCTTCTTTTCACCTTTGTTGTATTTTTTCAAAGTTTTTTCAGGAGATTTTTTTCGAGCATATTTTCTCACTTTAGGCAAGCACTTTAGTTCGTCTTTTTTCAAAGAATAAAAACTCACTTCAGCTCGCTCATTCCAAAAATATTTTCGATTCTTTTTGTGCGTAGCAAAGTATTGTTCTAAGCCAACTGAATCTTGAGATGCTTTATCCCAAACTAAAATTTTAGTTGCTTCAAAAAGTAAAATGCCTTCCTCGTATTCTCTCATCAATGCTTTGAATTCAGGATATTTTTTATCTAATTGTTCTTCCTCATATTGCATCAATGTTTCAGCGACATATTGATCATATAAAAACTTGACTACCTCCAATCGAGACTTACTTCTTCCTAATCTCAATCGATCTCTTGAATTTTTTTGAGAGAAAGTTTCGAAGTTTGCTATAGTATATTTTTTATTGCCACCCAGCGTGAATAAAACATCATCTGCATTTTTGTAGCCAGGTTTCCATCGGTGAGTCATGTATTCATCACCAACCAATGAGGCAAACATGTTGTAGGCTTTTTTATCTTCAGTAAATGTGGCTTCTTGCTTGATTCGGTTAAGCATAGAAGTTTTTGCCATTTCGTAGCGGCTATCTTTCTGAACCTTAGGTTGTAATTTTCTTTTGGCGATGTCGAAAGATTCCATTGGTTTTTTTCTCAATCGCTTGATGATGTGCCATCCTGCTTGTGTTTCAACTGGAGCTGTATAATCGCCATCTTGAGTAATTCCAAATGCTGCGTTTTCAAAAGACCGTTCATATTTATTGATTCCAAAAAAACCAATGTTCCCTCCTTTATTCGCAGATAGGTTATCTTGAGAATGATCTCTTGCCAATGCTTCAAATTCGGCACCTGCTTGCAAGGCAGCATAAATACTGTCAATTCTCACCTTTGCCGCAGCACCTTTATCTTGAGGATCTTTTCTAATCAAAATATGGGCAGCTTCAATTTCGCCTCGTGCTGGTCGGCTTCCATTTACTTTTATGATGTGATAACCTGCTGCTGATTTTACAATCGTAGATTCTCCTTCTTTCAGAGAGTATGCTGCGGTTTCGAAATCATAAAAACCATCAGGTAACAAAGCGGTCAAATAACCAAGATTACCTCCATTATCTTTTGCTGATTTATCATCAGATTTTTCAGCAGCTACTTTGGCAAAATCAGCACCTCCGTCAATAGATGCTTTTAAATTTTTGACTTTATTAAAAGCTGCCAAAGTATCATTGGGTGTAGCAGTAGGTGGCACCAAAACCATGATGTGGCTTATATCTATATCTCGCAATGAACGATCGTATGCTTCTTTTACCAACCGCTCTGTAACTTCTTTGTCTACCAAATATGAATTGGCTAATTGTTTTCGATAACCGGCTAATTCTTGTTGAAGAACTGGAATGGTATCCAATTTCATTTCCTTGGCTCGCTGTACTTTTAATTTAAATTTGACATATAAATCTAAATACTCTTCTAAGGATTTTTTTGAAAAATCAGCTTTATCACCATTAGTTTTGGTGTAAATATATTCAAATTCAGAAAGGTTAACAGGGTTGCCTTCAACAGAAAACAAAACAGGGTCATTCGTCTGAGCTAACGAATTTTGGAATCCAAAAAATAGAGTAGCAACAAGTGCTATAAAAAATTGCTTTGACATTATAATTTCTTTTTAAAGTTTTAGCTTTTTATAAAAAATAATACTGTGAGTTATCGAATTTTTCAAAGGCAAAAACATGAATTATGAACCTTTTGGAAAAACACCGCAAAATTAGTAATTCTAAGTACAAAAAGGCAATATTAGAGACTTAATGTTTTTTTAGAAAAAGGCAGATTTGTCGGATAGTTTTTATTAAAAATAACCTTTGATTTAACGACGAAGAGGTTTCTTTTCATATTGGTCAGGAAGAGTTTATTTTATTTTAATAGATGAATAGTCACACTTTAACTCAGCTCTGGCACTAGCTATGACTAGTTAATTAAATTACTCTAAACGCTCAGAGAGGAAAATAAACCTCAACAACACCTCCAAGAAAGTTTAAACCCTTTTCTATCTTTATGATGGAAAAGGGTTTTTAATTTTCTATAATAATTTAAGAATGCTTTGCTATTCGATGTTCAACTTACTCATACCTCAACGACTCAATCGGATCCAACCTCGATGCCTTCAACGCAGGATATAATCCCGAAACCAAACCTACCACTAAGCAAGTCGTAATCCCCAAAATAATCCAAGCCCAAGGAATCAAAAATGTTCCTCCAATAAAAAAGGTCAAAATATTTCCAATCAAAATACCAAACACAATTCCAACCAATCCGCCTAGCTGACAAATCACAACTGCCTCTGTCAAAAACTGAGTTAGGATATTTTTTCTAGTAGCGCCGAGTGCTTTACAAATTCCAATTTCACGCGTTCGTTCTGTCACCGAAACCAACATGATATTCATCAAACCAATCGCAGCCCCCAACAAAGTGATCAACGCAATCCCAACTGCTGAAAAACGAATGGTAGCAGTATTTTCCTTCAATCGTTCGATCAAGCCATCTGCTTTGCTTATTTCAAAATCATTATCCTGTGACAGTTTTAATTTCCGAATACTTCTAAATGTTCCAATCGCCGTGGAAATCGCTTCATTCATTTTTTCTACACTAGTCAATGCTACTGCTACGTCGTAATTTTTTTGTGAGTGTCCATAAAGTGTTTTGGCTTTGAGCAATGGAATCAATATTCTTCGATCTTGACTCATGCCCATCGCAGCACCTTTAGAGGCAAGTACTCCAATAATTTTATATTTTACATTTCCAACGGAGATAACACTATTGAGTGCACGATCTATATTTTCATCAAACAATGCTTTTACAATATCAAAACCGACGATGGCTTTACTTTGTCCTGAAGTAACTTCCATCTCCGTAAAGTTTCGGCCGACTGCAATTTCATAACTTTTGACATTCAAGTAATTTTCATCCGCACCCAAAACCATTACATTTGGATTCGTTTTTTCAGCCCCAAATTTTGCTGTAGCGATTCCTGTTCCCCAACAAGACAAAGCAACTTTTGAGGGAAAATTAAATCGGTCTTTGAATTCCATCGCTTGTTTGTAGGTAATTACTTCTCCTTGTTTTGCTTGCCGTCCACCTCGTCGTCCACTCACGCCATCTCGCTTTGGTCTGATTTGAAATGAGTTGGCCTCCATATTAGAAAAGCTATCATTCATAGAAT
This sequence comes from uncultured Saprospiraceae bacterium, assembly GCA_964352225.1. Lineage (GTDB taxonomy): Bacteria > Bacteroidota > Bacteroidia > Chitinophagales > Saprospiraceae > CAJQQY01. The sequence continues at coordinate 14,772 of CAYGRM010000144.1, forward strand.
AAATCATACTATCAATGGATGTCAATATTCCAACCAATGCCATAATTCCAAATGCAATAATCAACATCGTTATTATAGTTCGAAGCAAATTAGAGCGGACATTACTAAGAGCTATTTGTACATTTTCTATAATTTTCATAATTATTCTTTTTAAGAGGAGTCAGGGATTTTTGAATATCGAATATCGAACAAGGATTTATGATTTGAGAAGTTTGACGAAATTTATCATAGAAAAATAACAAACAGTCTTATCAAAC
>CAYGRM010000145.1:0-15015 GCA_964352225.1 uncultured Saprospiraceae bacterium
TTTTAGGACTTAAATATTTGTTTTTTATTAAATTTTTTCATTGTTAAATAATTGATAATCAGTTGATTATGAATTTATTATTGGTTTATTTTTGGACATTATTAAGTGGTTTTTGAAATTTTATATTGTATGGAAGATTTAATTGATATTGTCAAATTGATAAGTCGTCAAAAAATAAGTAAGGTTGAGATAATAGGAAACTCAATTAATAGCGAAAGCAAATTGAATAGGTTCTATTTAGGAATAGTACAAGGGAAATTTAAAAATGAGGAAGATGCTTCGAATGAATTATATGATACTAATCCAAATAACCCTAATTTTAAAAAACTGAAATACCGACTTCAAGACCGACTTTTAAATACACTTTTGTTTATTGATGTCAATAAGCCTCATTTTAAAGATCTTCAACGTGCCTATTATTCATGTCAACGTGCCTTGTCAGTTGTAAATATTTTATTTGGATTTAATGTAAGAGGGCCAGCAGTTAGGATTGCAGAGAATACTATAAAAAAAGCTATTAAATTTGAACACACAGAAATTATATTAAGCCTATCTAGAAGATTAAGCAGGCATTATGGAGCTATTGAAGGGGATTTTAAAAAATATGAATATTATAAAGCTATTACTAAGGAATATTTAGAAATATACAATGCTGAAGTACTTGCAAGTGAATATTACAACGAAATTGCAATTTATAATACAACTTCAGTTGGATTACAAAATAATCAGGAAATAGCGAAAAAGGCTCAAGAATATTCGAATCATCTTCAAGTTTTTTTGACTAAAATAGATACCTATAATTTTGTCTTATTTGCCTATAGTGTTTTTTGGTTTAAGGATGTTATTGCAGGGGATTATTTTAGTGGATTAGAGTTATGCAAACAAGCAGTAGCAAGAGTAGAGAACGATGAAAAATACCCTCCCAAATTAACATTTTTATTTTATTCAAGAATGCTAACTTGTTATACTCAACTTAATGATTTTGAATTGGGAGAGAAAGCTTTTCAAAATGCTTTAAAGTACGTTGATACAAGCTTAAGTAATTTGTTTATTATTAATAGAACTTACTTTTTTTTGGCTTTTAGAGCTAAAAAATATCAAAAAACTTTCAAAATCTTACAGGAAGTAAAGCAGCATGAAAATTATGGTAAAATGCCAAGGAACCTACAGGAGCTTTGGAAATTGAATGAAGCTTATGTTCAATTTTTTATCTTGATAAATAAGATCGATGTAAAAGAATTAGATGAAAAATTTAAAATAAATAGATTCCTAAATGATGTTCCTTTGTTTTCTAAAGACAAAAGAGGAATTAATATTTCCATTTTAATAATACAGTTTTTATTTCTATTACAGCAAAAAAAATACGGGGAGGTAATTGATAAAGTTGAAACGCTTAATGTTTATTGTTACAGATATTTGAAAAAAGATCATACTTTTCGCTCCAACTGCTTTATTAAAATGCTTCTGATCCTTCCAAAATGTAATTTTCATCGAATTGCAGTTGAAAGAAAATCAAAAACTTTGTTTGAGAAATTACAATCAGTACCACTCGAAATAGCTCGACAATCCGTAGAAATTGAGATCGTTCCCTACGAGGATTTATGGGGAATTGTGATGGACATGTTGGAAGCAAAATTTTATAAACATTAAAAATGTTAGGAATTTAATTCTTTATTTTTTCAATTTTAGAGAATTAATCCATAGTTTTAAGCGTCAAAACAATTTTATCTAACCTTTTCTATTTCTTAAAATAGAGAACTAAAAATCCTTAAAAATGGAAAATAAGAAAAAGGCATCTCTCAAAGATTTTCACAAAAAACTCAAAATCAAAATGGTTAAGAAAACTAATAAAGTGAGGTTTGATGGCCGATTAGGAGTAATTGGTCTTGGGGTAGCATGACTCTTTTCCTTTTGAATATATCACACAAAAAAAGGGTGCAATGATTATCATTACACCCTTTTTTATGAATTATCCTCTTAATTTATGAATCAACAGCTACCATTAGACTCATGATTTTTGCATACAAATCTTGAGGTTTGAATGGTTTGGTCAAATAAGCATTTATACCTACTGCATAACATTTATCAGCTTCTTGTTTGGATGCGTTAGCGGTCAAAGCAATGATTGGAACATTGCTGGTTTCTCTAATTTTTTTAGAAGATTCAAGACCATTCATAACAGGCATTTGCATATCCATTAATACTAAATCATATCCATGTTCTCGGAATTTTTCTACCGCAATTAAACCATTTTCGGCAATGTCTACAGTAATTTTATCTGTCCAAGTAGTAAGGATTTTTTTAGTGGCAATTTGATTTAAAAAGTGATCTTCTACCAGTAAGATTTTAAGAGGAGATTCAGGCACATCGCCTGGTGTCAAACTAATTGGTTTAACAATTTTGATTGGTAATTCGATAATAAATTGAGTCCCTTTTCCATCTTTGCTTTCGATGGAAATTTCACCCTTCATGATCTCTACCAATTTGGCAACAATTGCCATTCCTAGATCATCTTTTTTGGCATCATCCAACTCATCTGAGTAATTTTCGATAAGTTGATCTGTACTTAATAATTCGTTAGCTCTAGCATTGGAAATGGTCTCTCCGTTATCTGAAACTTTAATACATAGCTTCATTTCAGAGTCAGTAACATTTTTAGGAATCGCCTGAAGGTGAATATTTCCATTAGCAACTGTTCTGTTGCTTGAGAAATCGATTAAATTATATATAAGTTGAGTAAGTTTCTTTTGATCGCTGATAATTTTCTCAGGTAGATTTTCATCCAATTCAAATTCTATAGATTGATTGGTTTTGTCTCCTTTAAGGTTGACAATTCTTTTAGTACTTTTTAGAAAATCAACAATTTGTAATTCTTCTTCCTCTAAAGTGATTTTTTCAGAAACCAGAACAGAGAAATTCAACAAATTATTAACCATAATCGAAAGATCATCAACAGAGGTTTTTAATCCATCAACATATTCTGTTTGGGACTTTGAGGTGCCAGTATTTTCCAAAAGGAATAAAAGATTTACGATAGAAGAAAGTGGCGTTCGGATGTGAAAACTTAAATCTGCTAAAGCTTCATCCTTAATTTTGGAAACCTTTTGATTTATATTTTTTTCAATAATTAATTGTTCAGAAATTTTTCTTTCTGTGATATCTTGTATACCACCAAGTAACCAAAATTTATTGGTCAATTGATCAAAGTTGATCTTAGCTTGAATGATGACATGTTTAATAGTTTTCCCTTCTACCACAATCTTATGCTCAAGTTTATGAGTTTTTCCGTCTTTTCCAGCTTTTACAAAAAAATCTTCTACTTGATTTTTATCTTCGATATGAACATAATTGATATAATCAGAGTAAGTTGGAGTGATGCTATTTGGTTGAAAATTAAAGATGCGATAAACTTCATCGCTCCATTTCATTTCATTGGTTACAATGTCCATTGACCAATTTCCAAAATTTGCCATACTTTGCGCTTCTAAATATCTACTCTCGCTGATGTATAGTTTTTTGGCCGCTTCCTCTAATTTTTGTTGAGCTTTGAATCTTTGGATAGCATATCTAATTGATCGACCCAACTGTTTCCCATCAAACTGCCCTTTTACCAAGTAATCTTGAGCACCTGCTTTGATGGATTGATTGCCTACAATTTCATTGTTGGTTCCAGTCAAAACGATGACAGGAACTTGAGGTTGTTTTTCTAAAAAATTACTTAAGGTTTTAAATCCTGAGGAGTCAGGAAGCGATAGGTCAAGCAAAACAATTGAGATATCATTGGACTTGATAGCATCTATGCCATCAAAAAAAGAAGATGCATGAATAATTTCATCTTTGATAGATGCTTCTTTCAAGTATTCTTTTATCAAGTCCACATCTCCAGGATTGTCCTCGATAATTAATATGCTATTTTTTGTTACTTTACTCATATTGTTTGCGGTACGATAAATGGCGAATAAAATAATGTCATAAATAAGAAAGATTAAATATAACCTAAAAACTATATTTAATCTTCCTAAAGATCATATTCTTTCACTTCAAAATCAATAAATGAAGCAGAAGTTTAATGTGGAATTTCTTTTTAGGGACGTACCATAGTGGGTAGAATAGCTGTAGTAAGCCAGAATTCCTCAATTTTTTGAATGATATCAAAAAACTTTTCAAAATCAACAGGCTTATTAATATAACAATTTACATGAAGGTTATAACTCTTCATGATATCCTGTTCGGCGTTCGATGTAGTCAAAACAACTACTGGTATTCTCTTAAGTAGAGCATCTGTTTTAATTTCTTTTAAAACTTCTCTACCATCTTTTTTCGGTAAATTCAGATCTAAAAGTATCAAATCAGGTGTTAGAGCATCGGCATATTTATCCTCTTTTCTCAAAAATTTTATAGCTTCAGCTCCATCCATTGCCACGTCTAATTTGATCGAAATCTTAGCTTCTTTGAATGCTTCTTGAGTCAATCGAACATCACCAGGGTTGTCTTCTACGAGTAATACATTCACGGGTCTGATATTTTTTTCCATTTTTGTAATTAAGATACATGCTTGAAACGAGCATAAGATTTATTTGTTACAAGGGAAATCGCTTAAATTTTTTTAATTAAAATGGCGAATCCTTTAGGTAAAACATTATACTAATAAGAATATATCTGATGTATAAATAATTGATTTTAAGTTGGTTAAAATAATTAATTGCATGATGTAAATTTATTATTGACAAGTATTATTTCTGGAAAAACTCATTTCAGTTCGAATGAAAAGATTTTTTAGAAAGCCTTTTGTAAGTTCGTAAATAATTTTTTCCAAGAAAAAATCTATTAATCCTAAACCTTTCCAAGAAAGTATTATTCCTTTGTTGGAATTTAGTTTCTAAGATCAGAATGTTTTTTTATAATAATTATCCACTTTGTTTATGCAGCAAGTTGCCGAACTACAATCACTTTTCAAGATTTATCTGGATGAAAGCCAATTTCATCAAGAACCAAAAGGTTTATATGAACCCATTAATTATATATTGAGCCTTGGTGGAAAAAGGCTAAGACCCGTTTTACTTTTAATGGGATGTAATCTTTTCAATGATAATATAGCACAAGCCTTGCCAGCTTCGTTCGCTATTGAGATTTTCCACAATTTTAGTCTTTTACATGACGATATTATGGATGAAGCACCACTCCGAAGAGGAAAACCAACGGTTCATGTCAAGTACAATCAAAATACTGGAATACTTTCAGGAGATGTAATGCTAGTCTATGCTTATGAGTATTTTTTACAATTAAATGATAAAAGTAAGGTTCCAGATGTCATAAAAACCTTTAATAAAGTAGCGATAGAGGTATGTGAAGGGCAACAATATGATATGGATTTTGAAACAAGAGATGACGTTTTAATTGATGAATATTTAAAAATGATCGAGTTAAAGACTGCAGTTTTAATTGCAGGTGGATTGAAAATAGGAGCTATTATCGGGGGAGCATCAGATGAAGATGCAAATCATTTATATGAATTTGGACGTAATATTGGAATTGCTTTTCAGTTACAGGATGATATCCTTGATACCTTTGGAGATCCCGAAAAATTTGGTAAAAAAGTAGGAGGAGATATTGTTCAAAATAAGAAGACTTTTTTGGTGTTAAAAGCATTAGAATTAGGAAATGAAAATCAACTTGAAAGGCTGTTAAGCCTTATGAACATTGACTCTACAGATGAGGAAACTAAAATTAATGCTGTAAAATTAATTTTCAATGAGCTACAAATTCGAGAAGCTGCGGTGCAATTAATGGAATCATATTTAGCGATAGCATTCGAGCATTTAGCAGAAGTAAATGTACCAGAAGAAAAGAAAGAAATACTGATTAATTTATCCAATGAATTAATGGGAAGAGAAGTTTAGGTGTTTCAAAATATTTTTCAAAAGCAAAAAAAAAGAGGCAACCAACTTGATTGGTTACCCCTCACACTATGAAACACTATTTCTTTAATTGTGTAGTTCTCTATATCTTATTATATTACTTTTGGTTCATAAAAGTAATAAACTTATTTAATTTGAAAAAATTTAAAATGTAAGTTAACTTTGGAATCGGTCTGGTAATCCACTTTATTATATAATAATAAAGCTTTCTGATCATGGAAAGGATAATTTGGAATAGATTTTATATTAAAACTTGCGCTAATATAAAGCTAAGAGTTTAATAAATCCAAAAAAAAGAAATAAAAAAATCGTGTTCGAATCTTTATTGTACCGGTTAAACTTAATGATTATTAATGTTATATGGATTTATTAAAGGTGATTATAGTTGACTATTAGTTACTTATAAAATAGTTTTAAACATATATGTTTGAATTTATTGAATAATTCATCGAAAAATTATTTTCCCATTCCACCATTCTTTCTCAATAATTGCATTATTTTTTTCATAAAATCGGATTGCAGGTTCATTCCAATCTAAAACTTGCCACTTAACCATAGTTGCATTCATTTCTTTTGCTTCTTTTAAAAATCGATCAAACAAAAGCTGGCCAATACCTTTTTTCCGATACTTTTCAGTAACAATAAAATCTTCCAAGTATAACATTCGCCCTTTCCATGTACTCCATGTGATGTAATAAATACATGCGCCAATAATTTTCCCATTATGTTCTGCCACAATTGATTGGAAAACTTGAGCATTAAAATTTTCTTCATAGTTTTTTAGGGTGGCTGTAACTGCGTCGGGTTCATTTTCATAAACAGCTAGCTCAATAACTAGGTTATAAATAGGTTTTAAATCATTTACATTTGCCTTTCTAATAGTATATGTCATTTAATATTAAATTTTAAAGGTGAATATTTAGATTTTGAGTGTTTAAAGAGGTGTAAAATGCCCAAAATAGAAAAGGTTACATTCAAAAAGAAAAAAAACTTAAAAACCTTCGATTATTTTACCATAAACTTTTGATAAAAAGAGAAATAAATATATCTTTGCACTCGCTTTAAGAAACGCTAGAAAAAAAGTGTAGTAAAACCTTTGAAATCAAGGGTTTTTTAATCAAAATCGAAGATTTTTAATAAAAATATAAAAATACGTATTTATGCCTACTATTAATCAGCTTGTTCGGAAAGGCAGAAAGCAAATTATCACAAAGAGTAAAACTCGTGCATTAGATGCATGTCCGCAGAAGCGTGGAGTTTGTACTCGTGTGTATACAACGACACCTAAAAAGCCAAATTCAGCTTTGAGGAAGGTTGCCAAGGTTCGTTTGACTAATGGCCAAGAGGTGATTTGTTATATTCCTGGAGAAGGTCACAATTTGCAAGAGCACTCAATCGTGTTGATCAGAGGAGGTCGTGTAAAGGATTTACCTGGAGTAAGATATACAATTGTTCGTGGAGCTTTGGATACAGCGGGTGTAACTGATCGTTTGCAGAGTCGTTCTAAATATGGAACTAAACGACCTAAGAAATAAGGTATTATTAAATAATAATTAAATAAGGATTTGATTACGAGTATCTAAGTAAGTTTAAAATAATCGTAATCTTCAATCAACAATTCATAATAAGATGCGTAAAAGAAAGCCAAAATTAAGAGTTATTGCTCCAGATCCAAGATATAATGATCCAATGGTGACTCAGTTCGTTAATATGTTAATGTATAGTGGTAAAAAATCCACAGCATTATCAGTATTTTATAATGCAATGGATTTGATCAAGGATCGAACTAAGGAAAATGAGCATGGCGTCTGGAAAAAAGCTATTAATAATGCAATGCCACAAGTAGAAGTAAGAAGTAAAAGAATTGGTGGTGCAACTTTTCAAATTCCTACAGAGATTCGTGCAAAAAGAAAATTATCAATTGGAGTCAAATGGTTGATTAAATTTTCGAGAGAAAGAAGTGGAAAGGGATATGCAGAGAAATTAGCGTCAGAGTTGATTGCAGCGAGTAAAGGTGAAGGTGCAGCAGTTAAACGAAAAGAAGATACTCACAGGATGGCAGAAGCAAATAGAGCATTTGCACATTTCAAGAGTAGAAGATAGTAGAAGATAGTAGATGACATAACCTGTTCTCAAATCAACAAATTAATTAATCACATTATCTTATTATCATGGCAAGAGATTTAAAATTAACCAGAAATATCGGAATCGCGGCTCACATTGATGCTGGTAAAACTACCACTACGGAGCGTATTCTTTATTACACCGGTTTAAGTCATAAAATCGGAGAGGTGCACGATGGTGCAGCTACAATGGATTGGATGGAGCAAGAGCAGGAGCGTGGAATTACAATTACTTCAGCAGCCACTAAAACTAATTGGGACTGGGAAGGTAAAAACTATACAGTAAATATAATTGATACTCCAGGGCACGTTGATTTTACCGTTGAGGTTGAGCGATCATTACGTGTTTTAGATGGAACTGTAGCTTTATTTTGTGCTGTATCAGGTGTAGAGCCTCAATCAGAAACTGTTTGGAGACAAGCTAATAGATATAAAGTACCTCGTATCGGTTTTGTAAATAAAATGGATAGAACAGGTGCTGATTTTTTGAATGTTGTAAAAGATGTTCGTGAGAAATTAGGTGCGAATGCAATTCCTTTGCAATTGCCGATCGGAGCTGAAGAAACTTTTAGAGGAGTAGTTGATTTGTTGACTAACAAAGCAATTATCTGGAATGAAGATGACATGGGGATGACTTATGAAGAAATTCCAATTCCTGAAAATATGGTAGATCAAGTTATTGAATACCGAGAAAAATTGGTAGAAGCAGTAGCTGAATACGATGATGCACTTCTTGGAAAATTTTTCGAAGATCCTGATTCAATTACTCTAGATGAATTAAGAGTTGCAATTAGAAAAGCAACAATTGATATGAGTATCACTCCTATGATGTGTGGTTCTGCCTTTAAAAATAAAGGTGTTCAGGCGATGCTTGATGCAGTCTGTACATTTTTACCTTCACCTATGGATGTTGAAGCTGTAGAAGGTATTAATCCTGACACGGATGAAGTTGCTTACAGGAAACCTAATGTAAATGAACCATTTGCAGCATTAGCCTTTAAAATTGCAACAGACCCTTTCGTAGGTCGATTAGCATTCTTTAGAGTTTATTCTGGAGCGTTAGATGCAGGTTCTTATATCTTGAATACTCGGACAGGTAAAAAAGAACGAATTTCTAGAATTTACCAAATGCATTCTAATAAGCAAAATCCAATTGATAGAGTAGAAGCTGGAGATATTGCAGCAGGTGTAGGATTTAAAGATTTAAGGACTGGAGATACTATTTGTGATGAAAAACATCCAATTGTATTAGAAAGTATGACTTTCCCCGATCCAGTAATTGGAGTTGCAGTTGAACCTAAGACGCAAAAAGACTTGGATAAATTAGGAATGGCTTTAGCAAAACTAGCTGAGGAAGATCCAACATTTAAGGTAAGATATGATGAGGAAACTAACCAAACTGTAATTAGCGGAATGGGAGAGCTACACTTAGAAATTATCGTTGATCGTCTAAGACGAGAATTCGGTGTAGAGTGTAATCAAGGTGCACCTCAAGTAAATTATAGAGAAGCGCTTCAAGGTTCAACAACTCATCGAGAGCGTTTGAAAAAACAATCAGGTGGATCAGGTTTATTTGCCGATATGGAATTTGAATTAGGCCCAGCAGATGAGGAGTTTTTAGAAAGTGAAGAGTTTAAATCAGGAAAAGTTAAACTTCAATTCGAATGGGGTATAGTAGGTGGATCAATTGATAAGAACTACCAAAAACCAATTCGAGATGGTTTTACATCTATGATGGATAATGGTATCCTTGCAGGATATAGTATGAATGCAATGAAAGTGAGAGTATATGATGGTTCTATGCACGCGGTGGATTCTAAGCCAATTGCTTTTGAATTATGTGCTAAAGAAGGTTTCAAATCTGCTGCAAAAAAATGTAACCCAACGCTTTTGGAGCCAATTATGAAATTAGAAGTGACTACTCCTGAAGATTATGTAGGTTCTGTAATTGGAGATTTGAATAGACGAAGAGGTTTGCCGAAAGGCCAAGAGCCAAGAGCAGGTGGAGCCGTAGCAATTCAAGCAGATGTTCCTTTATCTGAAATGTTCGGGTATGTAACATCTTTAAGAACAATTACTTCTGGTCGAGCAAGTTCTACAATGGAATTTTCACATTATGCTTCTCCTCCGAAAAGTATTTCAGACGATGTAATCGCTAAGTCAAAAGGCGAAATTAACGTATAAAAATGAGCCGAGCCACGGTTTAATTCGTGGCTCGGATTATTGTAAGATAAATAATTAACAATTTAACCATACCAACAGGTTATGAATCAGAAAATCAGAATCAAACTTCGTTCTTACGATCACAATTTAGTGGATAAATCAACGGAGAAAATTGTAAAGACCGTCAAAAATTCTGGCGCTGTCGTTACTGGTCCGATTCCGCTGCCTACTGAAAAGAAGATTTTCACCGTGCTACGATCTCCGCACGTGAATAAAAAATCTCGCGAACAATTTCAGTTGCGGACTCATAAAAGACTAATCGAAATCTATACTCCTACTCAAAAAACTGTAGATGCGCTTTCTAAGTTAGAATTGCCATCAGGTGTAGATATTCAAGTAAAATTGACCTAATATTTAAGTCGATAAGTCTTTTGTAATTTTTTTTGTAAAAAAAGAATTCCTGAATAGCTCAGGAGATACAGTCCATAACTGGAAGTGAGAAATCGCGAATTTCCCACCTTCCCGTTCCGCCCTGCGCGCTGATATTTCTATCCCATTCAGGATGTCAAATAAATCAATATGAACGGTTTAATAGGTAAAAAACTCGGAATGACCAGCATATTTAACGAAGCTGGAAAAAACATTGCTTGTACTGTCATCGAAGCTGGACCTTGTGTAATCACACAAGTAAAGACTGAAGAATCAGATGGTTACGAAGCTTTACAACTTGGTTTCTCTGAAGCAAAAGAAAAGAACACGCCTAATCCAATGATGGGACACTTCAATAATGCTGGAACGACTCCAAAACGAAAAGTTGTTGAATTTCGAAATTTTAATTTGGACAGTTTGATTCCTCCAACTGACGAAAACGGAGAGGCTCTTGAGATTACTGAAAAAAGCTTAGGAAGTGTTTTAGGTGTAACTGATGTATTTTCAGAAGGAGATATTGTAAATGTAGTCGGAACTTCAAAGGGTAAAGGTTTTCAAGGGGTTGTAAAACGTCACGGTTTCCGTGGAGTAAACGACGCAACTCACGGGCAGCATAATCGACAAAGAGCTCCTGGATCTATTGGAGCTGCTTCTTATCCTGCTAAAGTATTCAAAGGAATGAGAATGGCAGGTAGAACTGGTGGAGACAGAATCAAAACTAAAAACTTAGAGATTCTTAAAGTTTTCCCAGAGCGAAATTTAATCCTAGTTAAAGGTGCAGTTCCTGGTCATAAAGGAGCTTATGTAGTTATTGAAAAATAACTTTTTCGAAAAACTTTATTGCGAAGTATCAAACTTGTAAAAAGATAAAAACATCACATCATGAAATTAGATGTAAAAAGTATAGATGGTAAAGATTGCGGTAGATCAGTAGATTTACCAGATGATATCTTTGGTATCGAGCCAAACGAACATGCAGTTTATCTTGCTGTTAAACAATATTTGGCTAATCAACGTCAAGGAACTCACTCTGCAAAAGAAAGAAATGCAGTTGCAGGTTCTACTAGAAAAATCAAACGTCAAAAAGGAACTGGTACAGCTCGTGCTGGAGATATTAAATCTCCTATTTTTAGAGGTGGAGGTCGAATTTTCGGCCCTAGACCAAGAACTTATGGGATTAAGTTGAATAAGAAAGTAGCTCGTTTAGCTCGTAAGTCAGCATTGACTTCAAAAGCCCAAGCAGGATCTATCATTGTTATCGAAGATATCAAATGGGATGCTCCAAAAACGAAAAACTTTACTGGAGTTATAAATAGTTTGGATTTAGCAGGTAAAAAATCAGTTTTTGTAATTGCTGATGACAACCAAAATATTTACTTATCTAGTAGAAATATTCAAAAAACTAAAGTTATGCGTGCACAAGATTTGAGCACATATGATGTGATGAATTCAGGTACTTTAGTTATTTCTGAAGGAGCTATTGAAAAGATTAAAGCAACTTTTGCAAATTAATAGTTGATGATTAAACTGTTTTAGAAAAACAGTTTTCACACAACGAATAACAATATTCGAAAATGGCAAAGAACATTATAATCAAACCAATTATTACAGAAAAAGCAGAAGCTTTATCTGAAAGTATGGGTCAGTACAGCTTTATTGTTGACAAAAGATCAAATAAAGTTGAAATCAGAAAGGCTGTTGAGAAACAATTCAACGTATCAGTTGATTCTGTCAACACGATTAATATGCCTAAGAAATCTAAATCTAGAAATACACGTTCAGGGGTTGTTAAAGGAGCCGTATCTGGTTACAAAAAGGCAATCATTACCCTTTCAAAAGGAGAGAACATTGATTTCTTTGGAGATATCTAATTAGTTATTTGTTTAATCAAATAACCCAAAATAAAACTTTTTAGAAGATGCCAGTTAAAAAATATAATCCAATTACTCCAGGTCTACGTCACCGTGTAGGTAATGATTACTCAATCTTAACGACAGATAAACCTGAGAAAAGCTTGATCACCCCTTTGAAAAAAACAGGTGGACGAAATAGTTCAGGTAAAATGACAATGCGGAATAGAGGTGGGGGACACAAACGTCGCTACCGTGTCATCGATTTCAAAAGAAATAAAGATGATATGTCTGCAACTGTTAAAACTATCGAGTATGATCCAAACAGAACGGCTTTCATAGCTTTGGTAGAATACCAAGATGGAGAAAAAAGATACATCATTGCTCCTAATGGTTTACAAGTAGGTGCTGAAATCAATTCTGGTCAAGGTGCTACTCCTGATGTTGGAAATACACTTTTGTTAAGTGAAATACCTTTAGGTTCTACTATTCACGCAATTGAGATGCAACCTGGAAAAGGTGCTGCTATTGCAAGAAGTGCTGGAACTTATGCTACCCTTTCAAGTAGAGAAGGAAAGTATGCTGTTATCAAATTGCCATCAGGTGAGGTTCGAAGAATCTTATTGACTTGTAGAGCAACTATGGGAGTTACTTCTAATCCTGATCACGGCCTTCAAGTTCTAGGTAAAGCTGGACGTAAGAGGTGGTTAGGAAGAAGACCACGAGTTAGAGGGGTTGCGATGAATCCAGTTGATCACCCGATGGGTGGTGGTGAAGGTAAATCTTCTGGAGGACATCCACGATCTAGAACTGGTATAATGGCTAAAGGGCAGAAAACTAGAAATAGAAAGAAACACTCTGAGAAATTAATTATCTCTAAGAGAAAAAGTAAATAATAATTTAATATTGTTAATTGATAAAGTTCTGATAATCAGTTTTTTTACAATTAAAATTAACCATAATTCAAAATGGCTAGATCACTTAGAAAAGGACCATATGTTTTTCACAAACTCTTGGTCAAATTAGCGAAAGCAAAGGAAACCAAAAAGAAGACTGTTATCAAAACATGGTCGCGATCTTCTATGATTATTCCTACTATGGTAGGTGAAACCATCGCTGTTCATAACGGAAAAACTTTTGTTCCTGTTTTTGTAACAGAAAATATGGTAGGTCATAAATTAGGTGAATTTTCTCCAACGCGTAACTTCCGTGGTCACGCAGGGAATAAGAAAAAATAAGCATTTTTAATTCTGAATGTGAATTCTGGGTTTTGAAATAATCAAAATTCAAAATTCAAAATTCAAAATCATTATAATAATGGAAGCAGTAGCTAAACTTAAAAATTGTCCAATGTCTCCTCGCAAAATGCGATTAGTTGTGGATAACATTCGTGGTAAAAATGTGGAAGAGGCTTTAAATATTTTAAAGTTCACTAGAAAAGAAGCTGCAACTTGGTTGGAAAAGGTAGTCGTATCGGCTATTTCTAACTGGGAGAATAAACAAGATGGTGCTGCAGATGCAGATGATCATAATTTGTTTATCAAAACAGCCTTTGTTGATGGTGGCACAATGTTAAAGCGATTCCGACCAGCTCCTCATGGACGAGCTCATAGAATTCGTAAGAGAACAAACCACGTTACAATTATTGTTGAGAACCGTATCCCTACAGCTAAAGATCAAGAAGCTGCAACAACTACGGCTAACGACGAAGAAGAATAAAATTTTTAAACGATGACTGATGAGTGAAATTCATTCCTCCTTCATCACTAATTTCTAAATATGGGTCAAAAGACAAATCCAATAGGTAATCGTTTAGGAATCATCAAAGGATGGGAGTCAAGCTGGTACGGTGGAAAAAACTTTGGTGAAAAAGTAGTAGAAGATGAAAAAATCAGAAACTACCTGAACGCACGTATCAGAAAAGGCGGAATCGCTAAAATCGTTATCGAGCGATCTCTTAAACGAATTAGTGTTACAATTCATACATCTCGTCCAGGTATCGTAATCGGAAAAGGTGGTCAAGAAGTTGATCGAGTGAGAGAAGAGTTGAAAAAACTAACTGGTAAAGATGTTCAAATCAACATTATCGAAATTCGTCGTCCAGAAACTAATGCTGCTGTTGTTGCTGAAAGTATTGCTAAGCAATTAGAAGCTCGGATTAACTATCGAAGAGCATCTAAAATGTCTATCCAAGCAGCAATGCGGGCAGGAGCTCAAGGTATTAAAATTAGAGTATCTGGTAGATTGAATGGAGCAGAGATGGCTCGTTCTGAAGAGTTTAAACAAGGAAGAACTCCTTTACATACTTTCAGAGCAGATATTGATTATTCTCTAAAAGAAGCTTTGACTGTATATGGAAAGATTGGAGTAAAAGTGTGGATTTGTAATGGTGAGATCCTTGGGAAACCAGACTTATCTCCAAATGCAGGTGCAACTAATGAAAAAGGTGGAGGCCGAGGAGGAGATAAAAGAAGAGGTGGCGGACGAATATGAAGATAAAGAAGACGAGGTAGAAGACGTGATAGAAGAAGT
>CAYGRM010000146.1:0-4674 GCA_964352225.1 uncultured Saprospiraceae bacterium
AAAACATTCAGTCGTTCGATAGATAAATTTTGCACCACCGGCATATCTACTCCTACTTCTTCTTTTATTTGTTCCGCTTCTTCCTCAGCCAAATCTTCCATCATTACTTCCATGTCTTCCATGTCAGTTTCCTCTGCTTGAACCAATTCTTCGGCTGTTCCTTTTTGATGTTTTTTATTTTCTGAAGCGGCTAAAGATTCAATTAAAGCAGTTCCTTTTTTTAATTCTTCCCCTCGCAAATATTCAACAGCAATCTCCTCTCCTACTTCCATCATGTCAATCGCTGTTCCCAAATCATGCCAGTCATACATTGGAAAATTATTTATAGTAGTAATAATATCATCATCTTCCATTCCCATTTTTTCAGCAGTAGAATGTTTAATCACATTGACCGGTACTCCAACCACATTTTCTGGAACTCGACTATGATTTTGCTGTACTCCCAAAAAAGGATCTTCCTCTTTACTTCGCTTCACACTCTGACCGTCGGATCTTTTTCCAAAAGTCATTTGCATAGATTTTTTTTCTCCATTACGAATGAAGTAAACCATTGCCTCATCACCAGCTTGATAATTTCGCATGACCGCAGTCAAATGTTGATGTCCCGAAAATTCTTGATCACCAATTTTATAAATGTAGTCGAAAGGTTGCATTCCATTTTTATCGGCAGCAGAGTTTTTAATTACATTCGTAACATACGAACCTTTAGAATTTTCAAAAGCTAATTTTTCTGCTTTCTTGTTGGAAACTGAACTGGTATGAATTCCAAGATAAGCTCGGTTATCTTGATGCTGCGCAAAAGTAAAAACGATTGACACGCAAAATAAAATGGTAGAGGTAATGATTTTTTTCATAATAAATAGTTTTAAAAAAATTATTGAATCAGCATACCTACGATGGAAAAAGTAGTTTGGTTTTTTTATGAAAAAAATCTTTGCCAAGATTATTTCGAGCATTTTGCGAAAAAGAAGAAATCTACAGATTTGGAGATTTATAGGTAAAAAGGATAATGGATGGTATGTCGTAGCGTCAGGAATTAAAAAAGGCGCATTTATTCAATGAAGAATAAATACGCCTTTTTAAATATTTTTATAAAAAATAAATTCCTATTGGACCACCACTTTAGTAGTTTGGAATCCTATTTCATTTTGGATTTTTAAATAATAAATTCCGGGAGCTAAATTTTCTCCATTAATCAATTGCCGTGAAGTTCCTGGCGAAACAGAAAAAATTCCTTCCTGCATTCGTTTCCCTTGCAAGTTGAATAAGTTCCAATTTAATTCATCCGTCTCATTACTTTCGATCACCATTTCAAAAACGCCTTCATTTGGATTTGGTGAAATAGTTAATTCAAAAGAAGCCGTTGGATCAAAAATAGAAGTTTGTAAAGCATCGACACTTTGCATCAGCGTATCGCTTCCACATTGATTGGTAGAAATGAGCATTACTTCATAAGTTCCATCTTGGGTGTAAACATGAGTTGGATTTTCATCCGTACTTATATTTCCATCTCCAAAATCCCACAAGTAATCATCCCCATCAATCGAAGTATTCGTGAATTCCATCCCAAAATCATTCAACGGAGCAAATTCAAAATTAGCCTCCGTAAGTGGATCTACTGGATAAATATCTGTATAGGTAAAGGCGTTAGATCGCCTTGATTCCAAACCATTTTCACCTAATGTAGCTACCGCAAAATAGCGTGTATCACTAATCGTAGCAGGATCAATATACACTCGATAAGTTTTATCAACTGTAGTTCCTATCTCATCCATAAATTTTTCTCCCAATTGAAATAATTTATATTCTGTTGCTCCAGTTACTCCACCCCATCTCAATTCAATATGATCTTCACAAACATTTTTGACTTGTAATCCAACTGGATGACGAGCAATCGTAAAGTTAGCTTCACTCATACTTGAAAAAGTATCTCGAGTAATTCTTACTCTCGCTTGTCCGGTAAATTCAATAGGTACATCCCAATCGTACATTCTTTCTTCTCCATCAACAGTAGTTATGGTATCCCAATTAACTCCTTCATCAATCGAATAAGCAATTGTAAATTCACTTGTATCTCCAAAAGCATCCCAATGAATTCTTTCTTCTTGACCAGGGAAAAATCCTTCTCCTCCAACTGGGTAAATTAACTTCACATCATCATAAATAAATTCATACACTACATAATATTCATGTGTCCCAAATGGTATTTCCGTTCCTTCTATTTCAATCGTATAAGTTCCACTCTCCGGATCATTAATTGCAATTTGTTCTACATTATTAAGATCATCAATTCCTTTTGTGGCAGGAAGGTCCAAAGAGTCAGGATGTGGAAATGGATTTAATACCCAAGGCAAATTAATCCCACCAGTATCGCTAACTACCCTCGCATCTATATTATTTACCAATGCTTTGGAAGCAAAAGTAGAACCTTCGTTATCTGACCAGTAAACCATCACTCTTGCTTGGCGAACATTTTCTGGAATAACTAACTCATGTGTTTGGATAGAATCTTGAGCAACGGATGCTTTAAAATATTGCTCCTGTTCCATAATTCTAATCGCACGATATCCATTAATATGTCCCCAACCAAATTTATAATCAGGCCCAACATTTCCTAAATCATTAGCAGTATTTAAAACCATGGCTTTAAGTAACGCTGATTCCGCAGTTGTTCCTCCATTCATTTCTCGATAAGCTTGATGCATCTGAGTGATCACTCCTGCGATACCCGGAGCAGCTCCTGAAGTTCCTCCAAAAGATTGATATCCATTATTCAAACTCGTAGAAATATGTGCCGTACCATTTGCCGAAATATCTGGTTTTATCCTTCCATCTGTAGCTGGTCCACGACTACTTGAATTAGTGAGATCTCCATCTGCTTCTAAATTTGCAGTAGCGATTACATTTTTTCCTTGCTTATGACCTCCCGTAATATTTCCCCATTGATCGCCAGCTCCGTAGTCACAGTCTTGACCGTTTGAATTTCCTGCGGAGAAAACATGAAGTAAAGTTGGGTTGTCAAAAATTTGTTGATCTACCGTTCGGGCAATCGTAGTATAACCTGCACCACAACCATTACTATAAGATGAGTTAGTAACTATCACATCCTCATTGAAGTGCAAACTCATCGTTTCATCTAAATGATTAGCCTGATAATCCAATACATGAATTATTGATGCAGTTGCCATTCCTCTATTTCTTGGATTAAAATTTCCAGCTCCTCCTAGAATTCCTGCAACACCTTCTCCATGTGTACCGTCATCTAAATCTGTTACGAACTCTTGTCGCAACCTTCCTTGAAAATCAATATGCTCATCAACTATTCCATCATCTCGAACTAAAACACTTACTCCTTCTCCATTATATGAGCGACCTCCAACATAGGAAGCATCTAGAAGATTAGCTCTGTGAAGTGATCGTCCTTTATCATCTTCTGCTTCCCCTGGTGCCGGAATTAATTCTACATATGAGATATAAGGTAGGCTAGCAATTTCCTGAATTTTATCTTTCTCAATAGACGCTTGCAAAAAGTTATTATATCCATTCGCCATCTCCACTTCAATTCCATCTGCTTGCAAATGAGGTAATAAGTCTCTTTGCTGAATATTTTTATAATATTCAATTTGGACGGCTACTCGATTATCTCCTCGAAGGGCCCAATCTTCAAAATACTGTTGTTGAAGATTTGCTGCAGTTTTAAAATTTGGCGTAAGCTCCAAAACAGCACGAACATTTAAATCAATTAATTTTTGCGGATCTAAACTATTTGGAATAGCCGCGATATATGCTCGATGAGGTAAGTATTCTAATAATTCAATTCCATTTTCTTTGATCTCTTGATGTTGTGCATCCGTTGGAATATTATAAAATTGAATCATCCGATAATAATAACCATCGTAATTTTCATTTTCATTAATAACTGCATTGTTAGCAAAATCTCGAATATTTTCTGCGGGAGTAACTGTCTCATTTAAAAATAAAATTTGATAGTCTTGTTGTGCAGATAGATTTGCAAAAAATAGAAAGAAGCATAGGATAAAAGTGAAGGTTTTTTTCATTAGTGACTTTTTCTTTGTACAGATTAAAATTTCAACTAGGAATTTAACACGTAACTATTATGATAGTTTAAATGACTAGATTTTGAAAGGTATAAAAGTAGGAAACAATTATAGCAATGAGAATTTTAATTTTATGTGTTGTAGAGAAGGTGACAGATTTTGGAGGAATATCCTAAAACGAAAAAGTCCTGCTCGCTGAGCAGGACTTTTTACCTTTTAATTATTCTTATAAAACTATCCGAATGGTGGCGGATCACTTTTCGCTTGATTTCCCCATGGTGGTGGATCACTTGCTCCTCCTTTGATCGTCGCTAATCCTTTTTTATTAATTACTTGTGTCGCTTTTACTTTGCTTGCGAATTTTGATATATTTTTCATCTTTTTGTTCTTTTAGTGTTTGAAAATTTTTGTTTTAATAATTCCTTTCGTGGTTCTTATGAACCTAATCCAAATGGTGGCGGATCGCTTTTCACATTGTTTCCCCATGGCGGTGGATCACTTGCTCCTCCTTTAATCGTTGCTAATCCTTTCTTATTAATTATTTGTGTCGCTTTTACTTTACTTGCGAATTTTGATATATTTTTCATCTTTTTGTTCTTTTAGTGTTTGAAAATTT
>CAYGRM010000146.1:4774-4956 GCA_964352225.1 uncultured Saprospiraceae bacterium
TTGTTTTAATACATTTTTTCGTGGTTCCTATAAACCTTATCCGAATGGTGGCGGATCGCTTTTCGCTTGATTTCCCCATGGTGGTGGATCACTTGCTCCTCCTTTAATGGTTGCTAATCCTTTCTTGTTAATTACTTGTGTCGCTTTTACTTTAACTGCGAATTTTGATAAATTACTCATGT
>CAYGRM010000146.1:5056-14966 GCA_964352225.1 uncultured Saprospiraceae bacterium
TTAATTACTTGTGTCGCTTTTACTTTAACTGCGAATTTTGATAAATTACTCATGTTAATGTTTTTTAGTGTTTGTAAATAATTAACGTGTGTTTGTAAGTACGATGTAAATATAGAACGGGATGTAAGATTCTTTAGGTAGATAGGTTTCAATAACTAGGACTGAGGTTACAACAAACAAAAAGCAATCATAAACAACTGATTATCAGGTGTTTACGATTTTAAAAAAATAAAAAAACTGGAAATTTTATGAAAAAAAGGTGAAAAAAAATGCCATTAGGTCTGACGTTTCACGTATTTGTAACCAGATTACGGAAGAGATGTAACTATTTTACCAATTTTTTGTAACCAAATTACCAGCGTTTTTTTAGGGAATGGATTTTGCAAAAAATAGGGGCGAAAAATGAAAGAGAAAATCTCTTTTTTTGGAAAAAAATGTAAAAAAGATTCCTCTTTTCAAATTTTAAAAGAACTAAAAGCTTAATTTAATAGATGATTTAAAAGCTTAGAAACTTTTTATCGAAGAATCAAGAAGGTATTTGGGAATAATCAATAGAGTTTAATCTTGGAAATACTCAAAACTAATCATCGATATGAATAAAAGATTAAAGATAATTGGCTTGATCACAGGATCTATATTATGTATCCCACTAATCGCGATGCAATTCACTAATGAAGTGAATTGGAAATTGATGGATTTTGTAGTTGCAGCGTTCTTGATATTTAGTACAGGGACAATCTTTGATCTAATCTTAAGAAAAGTGAAAAAACCTTCCCTTCGAATCGTCTTAAGTCTAGGAATTTTTGTGATACTTCTGCTGATTTGGGCAGAACTTGCGGTTGGTATCTTTGGAACACCATTGAGTGGCAGCTGAATTAATTAAAAAATGTTTAAAATTTCTCTCTGAATTAATGAAAAAACTAACCAGAAACATCCTACTTCTAATTTCTCCCTTTCTACTCATGATTCTGATCAATGAATCCATGCGACCAACGATAAAAGGTAAATCGTATAATTTACGTGGAGTCCCAGCAATGAATTCTGAAGTTGTGTCCAAAGATGAATGTTCTTGGTATTGCTACCAAAGTACTACGTATTGCAAAAATTATCATGTCAAAAGTCTTAGCAATTATTTCAAATACATTGATCCAATGTATGATGGAATAATCAAATCCTTACATTCCACCAAAAATTATAGTTTGGCTAATGTTATTTTTTTAGTCATACTCCTCCCCTTGCTGATGTTTTTTTTATTGGTCAAAGTATTGGACATGCAAAGTCAGATTAAACTTTTAAAATCAAACAAATGAATCAATTAACAGAACTCATCAATATCATTTTTGTCTATTGTACCGATTTTATGATTAATCTGGCTAATCTTTTTAATTGGTCATACTATGAATTTAATGCATTGTTCTTTTGCTTCATTTATCCATTGGTTCTCTTTGGTTTGTTGGTGTTGTTTTTTATTCAAAAAATAAGATTGAGAAAATTGCGACATCTAAAATAATTGGAAAGATTTGTAAGTTTCAACTCAGGAAAGGTGATTGTTGCATGCCATGAGAAAAAAAATGAAAACGATACTGCTAACAATTCTAATTACAATAAATTTGAAAGCACAAAGTCATAAAGAAGAATGGGATTTTTATATGTTGAATGTGGATGATAAAATCGCATCAATTTATTTAGACTTAGGATTAAAAGATGTTGTTCCAATTTCGGGCAAAGAGAATATATTTTGGATTTCGATTAAAATGAATAATCCAAGAGAAGACGGATTATCAAGCCAAGAAGAAAGTAAACAACTTTGGGAAATAGAGGATTTAATAGTTGAACGAATAAAATCTAACCACAATGTAATTTATGTTGGAAGATTGACGAATAACAATCATAGAGATATTTACTTCTATTTCGGAGAGGACAAATTGATTGACAAAACACTTTCAGGTTGTATGGTCAGATTCCCAAATTACGAATATGACTTCGGAATAAAAGAAAACGATAAATGGGAAAGTTATTTCAATTTCCTATACCCTTCGCCAATGTCTTATCAATCGATTATGAATCGAAGAGTGTTAGATTACATGGAAGAACAAGGAGACAAATTGGAAAAAGAAAGACAAGTTGACCATTGGATTTACTTCAAATCAGAAAATGAGAGAAATCAATATGAAATCGAAGTCCAAAAAATAGGATTCAAAGTAACTGGAAAGAACTCCTATTCAGAAAATGGTGAATTCAAATATCAACTGGTAATTTCAAGAGAAGATAAAGTTAGCAGAAATGAGATAGACAACTTTACAATTGATTTATGGAAATTGGCAAATAAATTAAATGGAGATTATGACGGATGGGAAGCACCGTTAATAATTGAAAATAAAGAATAAAAAAGAACACGGCATGCAAAAATGGCTAAAACGGCAATTGGCAGCAAAATCTGCAAACTGCGTTTAGCCGAAACGGTCTAGGGAAGTTTGTGGTGATGTGAAAATAAAAAATATAAACTTTAATTTTTTTATAAAAAGTAGGGTTTTTAGACTTTCAGTTGTCTTAATTAAAGAGGCGGTTCAAAATGCTGAATCGCCTCTTTTTTATACATTTGTAAAATAATAAATTCACACAAATTCAATATGAAGAATCTGCTGATTTCCCTTTTCTTTTTGATCTCTACGATGAGTTTTGGACAAGATTTTTATGATCTTAATTCTGTTCAAACCATTGAACTTACTTTTTCACAAAGTAATTGGGATCAATTACTCGATAATGCTTATGCTACGACGGGTGATTATATTTTAGCTGAAAGTGTCAGCATCAATGGCGAAGTTTTCGATAGTGTTGGCGTGAAATATAAAGGCAACAGTACCTATCAAGCTAACCAAGTGAAAAATCCTTTTCACATCGAATTAGATACTTATAAAGATCATCAGTACGAAGCGTATACCGATATTAAGTTGAGTAATGTGGCTAAAGATCCTTCCTTTTTGAGAGAGGTTTTGTCTTATCAAATTTTACGACAATACATGGATGCGCCACTTTCTAATTATGCCAATGTGTATGTCAATGGAACGTTGCTTGGATTGTACAGCAACTCGGAAGCGATTTCGAGAAAATTTGTCAATAGCCGTTTTTACTCAAAGAACAATACATTTATCAAATGTAACCCACCTGATGGTGCTGGACCTGGAACGAGTGATTATCCAAACTTAGTTTACCTCGGTCAAGACAGCTCAGATTATTATGCAGCTTATGAATTAAAATCAGACTATGGCTGGCAAGAACTTATCGATCTTTGCGATACTTTGGCGAACAACATTAATGACATCGAAAAAATCTTGGATGTCGATAAAGCTTTGTGGATGTTAGCCTTTAATAATGTGTTGGTGAATTTAGATAGTTACACCGGTGGTTTTACTCAAAATTATTATTTATACCGAGATGATTTCGGAAGATTCCTTCCGGTGGTTTGGGATTTGAATGAATCTTTCGGTCGATTCAGTATGGCTGGAGGCGCTAGTAATAATTTAAATAGTACGACTGCCAAACAGCAAATGAATCATCTTCTTCATGCCAATGATGTCGATTTTCCATTGATTCAAAAATTACTAAGTGTCCCTCGATATAAAAAAATGTATCTCGCACATATGAAGACGATGCTTTTGGAAAATTTCGATAATGATACTTATATCGCAACTGCCGAAGCATTACAAACTTTGATTGACGCAGATGTGCAAGCAGATAACAATAAATTTTTCACTTATAATAATTTCATCTCTAACCTAAATTCTGACATCAATGGCGGACCTGGCCCAGGCGGAGGAGCAACTCCCGGTATCACCAACTTGATGGATGGAAGAAATGATTATCTTTTGGGATTGTCTGATTTTACGCAGACTGATCCTACGATTTCAAATATTACGACCTCCACTCCTACCCCAATTATTAACGAAACGATTTCGATTACGGCAAATGTGACTGATGCCAATGCAGTTTTTTTTGGATATCGAACGGAACTAGGTGCACCTTTTACTAAAATAGAAATGTTCGACGATGGCGCCAATAATGATGGTACTGCAGGTGACGGAGTTTATGGAACGAACTTGACGATCAACAATGCTTTTGTGCAATATTATATTTATGCAGAAAATGATAATGCTGGGAAATTTTCTCCACAGCGTGCTCAATATGAATATTACAACTTAACCGCAACTACTACAAATCCAACCGTTGGCAACTTAGTCATCAATGAATTTATGGCATCAAATGATGCGACGGTTGCGGATCAAGATGGTGAATATGATGACTGGATTGAATTTTATAACAATAGTTCTACAACAATTGATTTGGAAGGATATTTCCTTTCTGATGATCCAGATGATTTGATGAAATGGGCTTTTCTTCCAGGGGCAGTTATCGAAGGAAATGGATATGCTATCGTTTGGGCTGATGGCGATGAAAATCAATTTGGGTTACATGCAAATTTTAAATTATCAGCAGCAGCAGAGTCTATCATTTTGTCAAATACCGCTGGAACCATTATCGATGAAGTGAGTTTTGTCGAGCAAACTACTGATATTTCTACTGGTCGATTTCCAAATGGCGTTGGGAGTTTTCAAACCATGAACCCAACTTTTAATGGAGAAAATTCAGGAACAGGAACGACAAGCATTTCAAATACACCATTGGAATCCTTCACCTTAAAAGCAACTCCAAATCCAGCGAACGATCATTTCTTTTTGGAAATAGATGGATATGATGGCAAAGTACGTAATGTTTCCGTTTTTAATTTGAGTGGAATTCTGGTTTACCAAGATGTCATTTCCAAAAATAAATTTATTCATACTTATGACTGGGCAGCAGGAATGTACATTGTTAGAGTAGATAATGCCTTCTTAAAAATCGTGATCAATTAATCATTTTTTTAAAAGAATCATTTGCTATTGACTAGACATAAGAATCCACAGTATCGTTTTCTACACGATAGATATTGATTTATATTTGTGGAAACGAACAAAATCATGCAAAGAGTACTATTACTATTTTTATTCACCTTGATTAGCCATTTATCTTTTGCTCAGCCTGAACCTTGTGGTCCAAATCCAACTACAACTTCCACTTGTTTGGAAGCTTGTGCCATTTGTGATATTGATGGATTTACGGGAACCAATAATACCCCAATGGGAGGGCAAGGTTTTAATGAATTTTGTACGACTCAATATAACCGCATGGGATATATTGCTTTTATCGCAGGAACGGAAGATTTAGAAATACAAGTTACAGTAACTAATTGTGTTGGTTTTTCTGGTTTGGAAGTTGGAATTTTTGAGAGTTTTGACTGCGAAAATTTTTCCCCAGTTACTTTTTGTGATACCGATATTCCATCCAATGCTTCAGTTATTTTTTCCAATACAGTTCCTTTAGTTGTTGGTCAACATTATTACTTAGTAATGGATGGATCGAACGGAACTATTTGTGATTGGACTTTTGATGTACTGAGTGGAAGTACTGCAGTTGGACAACTAACTACTTCTGGAGACATCAGCGGACTTGCGCAAACTTGTCCCGATTTGCCTACAACTTATTCCACAACTGGCGATGTCGGAGCGGCACTTTTTTATTGGACAGCGAATGGAGCTCCTATTGGTGGGACAACCCAAACAATTGACATTACCTTCCCTGCTGATGGAACATATGAGTTATGTGTGACTGCTGCAAATGTTTGTGATAATGCTCCGCCAAGTTGTACCACCGTAGAAGTGATCACACCGGGAACTTTAAATTTAGTTGAAGAAATTTGTGATAACGATTGCTACGATGTGGCAGGACAAACCATTTGTGAATCTGGAATATATGATTTCACCATCACACTTCCGAATGGATGTGATAGTCTCATTTTTTTAGACTTGACGGTTTTGCAACAGGCGCAAGAAACGGTGGATATTAATTTATGTGTTGGGGAAGAATGGTTTGTCGGTACGACTCCATACTCAACTACAGGTATTTTTGTTGATACCATTTTGACTGCCGCAGCTTGTGATAGTATTGTTACCCTAGATTTATTTATGGTAGAATGTGAAATTATTGGTTCCACAGATTTTATTTCTCCGATTTGTAATGGAGATGCCAATGGCTTTTTAGTTTTCTCGGTGCAAAATGGAACACCACCTTTTACCTATGTTTGGGAACACATTACCGATGTCAATATTTTTGGATCGGGCAGTACCGTTTTATTTGACAACAATCAAATTTCTAATGTTCCAGCTGGTATTTATGAAATAAATATCATGGATGATTTTGGAAATAATGTGGTGCTTTTTCAAGAGGTAACACAGCCTTCAGTTTTGACGGTGGCAACTGATGCTATTGACATTGATGGATTTAATCTGAGTTGTAATGGTGGAATGGATGGAACAGCTTTGGCAACTGGAAATGGAGGAGTAGCACCCTACTCTTTTGTTTGGAGTGATGGTCAAATGCAAATTGGAGATCAAGCAAACAACCTTTTCGCAGGATTTTACACCGTCAGTATCACCGATGATAATGGTTGTGTGCAAACCAATAATATTACTTTGACCGAACCTATTCCCATCGACTTTTTAATTAATTATATCGATCCAAATTGTGATGGTTTTGAAACAGGCTTAATTCAAATAGATTCTATTTGGGGAGGAACATCACCCTACGAATCTGCGTTGGGAAGCGGTCCATTTAGTGCTGCAACGGTTTATCAAGATCTTGCTTCGGGAACTTATGATATTTCTATCATGGATGATAATGGTTGCGAAACGGAAGACAGCGGAACGTTGACTGCGCCAGATATTCCAGTTCTTTTTATGGAGCCCGATTTAGAAGTGGCTTTAGGTTGCGATATTTTAATTCCAGTTACGACTAATAATACCAACCTCGTAGACATCAATTGGATAACTATTGACAATTCATTAGACTGCGATACTTGTCTGCGACCGATGGCGAATCCGCTCAATAGCACCTCATATATTTTGACGGTGACTTCCATTGATGATTGTTCGACGAGTGATTCCATCAATGTTTTTGTCAATAAAATTCGAGATGTTTTTGTCCCCAATGCCTTCTCTCCAAATGGCGATGGTTACAACGATAACTTTTTTATCAATGCCAACAAATCAGTTTCATTGATAAAAAACATGAGGGTTTTCAATCGTTGGGGAGCAGTAGTTTTTGAAGGAAATGATTTACCTCCTAATGATGCTGACTTTGGTTGGAATGGATTTTTTAAAGGAAAATTAGTTAGCTCTGGCGTTTATATTTGGATGGCAGAGATTGAATATTTAGATGGAGAAGTCATTCAAATATCGGGTGACTTGACGATAACTTTATAAAGGTTTTGAATGGAATTTTGTATCAAAACCATCTTTCAATTATCTCATTTACACAATTAACAGATGAGGTAATCGAGTTCAAGCTTTCTATCAATCATCATTCTATAAATGTGGGTAAAAAATATTTTAGCCACACCCTTTCGGATAGCATCAGTTTTGATGCTGTCCTATTTTTATTTTTCATCAAATAACTTAATCAGAATGCAATTAAAAATGCATTTTGATATACCTAAATATCTTATCGTTTTATATTACTTTTGCAAAAAAGGTCTCCATTTGTTACTACAGATATTGCTCGTAATGTTTCAGATTCTTTAAACGATACCATCAAATCATACCTGAAAAATGGAAATAACTTGGAATATATGGTCGCATGGGAAGGTCTTTATAACCAATATTTTAAAATTCAGCTTAATAAATGTCAGATAAAAACTACTTCACCCACGAATCAGCCTACGTCGATGATGGCTGTGAAATTGGTGAAGGAACAAAAATATGGCACTTTTGCCACGTCATGCCTAATTCCAAAATTGGAAAAGATTGTAGCCTAGGACAAAATGTTTTTGTGGCCTCTAAAGTCGTTTTGGGAGATAATGTTAAGGTGCAAAATAACGTCTCGATTTATGAAGGCGTGTTTTGTGAAGATGATGTTTTCCTTGGTCCATCGATGGTTTTTACTAATGTTTACAATCCTCGAAGCGGCGTAACTCGAAAAGATGAATATCGACAAACAATCGTCAAAAAAGGTGCTTCCATCGGAGCCAATGCGACGATTGTTTGCGGCAACAACATTGGTCGATATGCGTTTATTGGAGCAGGTGCCGTCATCAAAACTGAGGTACCTGATTATGCGCTCATGGTTGGCGTTCCTGCCCGACAAATTGGTTGGATTAGCGAACATGGCGAACGACTTGTTTTTGACGAAAAAGGAATAGCAATATGTCCCGGCAACGGAGACAAATATCATCTCAAAGAAAATAAAGTAACAAAAGAAATTTCATGAAAAATTTTGCATTGATTGGCGCAGCAGGATATATCGCTCCTCGGCATATGCGTGCAATAAAAGATACCAATAATAATTTAGTAGCAGCTTTGGACACTTCAGATTCAGTTGGAGTGATCGATAGTTATTTTCCACAATCTGCTTTTTTTACAGAGTTCGAACGCTTTGATCGACACTTGGAAAAATTGAGAAGAAAAGGAGACGCTGTTGATTATGTGAGCATCTGCTCTCCAAATTATTTACATGATGCCCATATTCGATTTGGTTTAAGAAATGGAGCTGATGTAATTTGTGAAAAACCAATCGTCCTCAATCCTTGGAACATTGATGCGCTCGAAGAATCAGAAAAAGAATCTGGACAAAAGATTTATAATATCCTTCAATTGCGTTTGCACAAGAGTGTGATTGAATTAAAAGAGCAAGTTGACAACGCTCCAAAGGATAAAATTTTTGACATCGATTTGACTTATTTGACCTCTCGTGGAAATTGGTATTATGCCAGCTGGAAAGGAGATACCAGTAAATCAGGTGGAATTGCGACAAATATTGGAGTCCATTTTTACGATATGCTTTCTTGGATCTTTGGCGATGTAAAAAAGAGTACTGTCCATGTGCATGAGCATGATCGAGCGGCTGGTTTTTTAGAATTAGAACGAGCCAATGTTCGATGGTTTTTGGGTATCAATTATGATTTGATTCCAGAACATGTCAAAGAAACAGGACTTCGAACTTATCGATCGATTCAAATTGAGAATCAGGAGTTTGAATTCAGCGGTGGTTTTACCGAGTTGCACACTCGTAGCTACGAAGAAATATTAAAAGGCAATGGTTTTAGAATCGGATTGGCAAGAAGAGCGATTGAAACAGTTTACGATATTCGACACAAAACACCGATTGGATTAGTTGGAGATTATCATCCTTTAGCTAAGATTCCTTTGTCAAAACATCCTTTCAATAGGAGCTAAAATAAAGAAAACCAGCGAAAAGATTTCGCTGGTTACTCTTGCTATCAATAATCATCAAAGTAATTTCTAATTAGAAAACCGTGTATTTATTAGAAGTACACGATTTTGAGTAACAAATTTACTCATAAAATAAATAAAACGGAAAATTCGTATTATTATTTTTACTAATTCTATTTGAAGTGAGTACTTGATCAAAAATAATGATAAGTTATGAGTAGTTTGAACAAGTACTTGTGCCACAAGTTACTTTTTTAGATTAAACTTCCTAAAATTAAGAAACTGTTTTGAATTATTTATTTTAGCCATAGCCTCTAAAATCTTCATGAAAAAAATACTTCCATTACTTAATTGGCTATCTCATCTTATTCCTACTACTCAGGTAATAAAAATCACCAATCAACAATTATTTATTCCTGTCTACCATACCCTTCAAGGAGATTATCCCCTCCCCCACATTCACCATTTATATCCGCCAAAAACCATTGCTCAATTTGAGCAAGACTTAGATTTTATACTAAAACATTATCACCCCATTTCTTTAGAAGAATTATATCAAATTGTTATTGGAAATCAACCACTAAAAAAAA
>CAYGRM010000147.1:0-14948 GCA_964352225.1 uncultured Saprospiraceae bacterium
TTGTTACTTATTTAGATGTTTTATTTAATGTAAAAAGTAATTCTGATTATAAAGATGCTGCTGCTGTTGGGTTAGTATTTTTTCGAGATAAAGTGAGTGGAATTGATTTTGGAACGCAACAAATTGCGATTTCGGGAGCATATCACAAAGGTTTAGATTTCGATAACAAGCAATTTTTGACAGTCGGGTTTCAAGGAGCCATTTCGCAGCGTAATGTGAATTATGAGCAACTTACCTTTGGTGACCAATTTAATGGGTTAGATGGTTATACTTTTGATTCTGAGGAAAATTTGCCGATAAATAATTTCTCTTATGGAGATATATCAGTAGGTATTAATTATGCTTATACACCTAAAGTTAGAAAATCCTTTTATGCAGGTTTTGCGATGCATCATATTACTCAACCTGAAATTTCATTTTACAAAGATGAAGTAGATGCGGACGGTGAAAGTTTTGTTTCTGAAAAATTATATGCTAGACTTTCCACTCAATTAAGTGCGGAAATTCCAGCGAGTGATGTGCTTTCATTTTTGCCAAGAGTATTGGTGGCAAAGCAAGGACCACATTTAGAAATTAATGCTGGAGCAAATGTTCGATTTATGTTAAATGATTTTTCTAATAATTCTTTTTATGTAGGAGGTTGGGTGCGGCCAGTAGCGTTTGAGGAGAATAGCTTAGGAATTGATGCATTGGTTTTGATGGCAGGTTTACAAACAGGAAGTTTTTTATTTGGGGTAAGTTATGATGCAAATTTTCAAGATTTGACTAATTATAATCAAGGGCAAGGAGCATTCGAATTGTCGATCAGTTATTTTGGAGATTTTGAAAATGATAGTGTTTTGTGTCCTCGATTTTAGGAATCAGCTATAAAATTTAGAAAATAATCTGGGAATAAAATGCCCTTTTCTCGACTGAAAAAAGAGAAAAGGGCATTTTTATTCCTCGGTCAATTTTCCACTACCTTTTTACAAATCAACCATTCACCAATTCAATTCCAGTTACATATTTTGAACTTTTAGTCATTCGAAAGGGGAAGTGTTGAGTGATTCTATCTGTCGCTAAATCTAACGTCTCATCGTACTTTAATTCCAATACAATTTCCTCATCATAAATTCGATACGCATTAAATTGAGCATTATTTGTCAAGGAATGATAATGCATTTCTCGATCAATGGTAATTCTGAATTTGCCATCAGGTGTTCCAAAATAAGATCGATGGTAGGAATTTAGAAGGGTAGGAATGAGTGGAACTTGAGCTTCTGAAAGCTTTTGAACTTCTTTGGTAAGAGCATCAAGATTTGTTAATTGGAAAGGGAAAATAGGGTAAGAAATTTTATTTCCAAGTTGATTAGATTTTATTTTTATTTCTAAAATAGGGTTTTCAATCGTCTGTACATTCTCACCATACCACCGAACTCGAAATTTCTTTCGCTCCGCAATTCCCATCACATTTTCTTTATAGGTTGTCCAATCCAAAGTATCGAAATATATATTATTGACCTGTCGATCGGGAAATATTTTTCGAAATCCAGCAGGATGCAATCGGAGGGATTGCTCGACCAAGGAGAGACTAAGATTTTCAATTTTATATTTACGTTCGTATCGCATAGTTTTGGAAAAGACCGCTTCGCTGTCAGAGGTCAGATTGGTCGCTGCGCTCTCGGTCAGAAGTAAGACTGACGATAATAATCTGTACATTTAAATTCTATTATTCATCAATAAAGCTCTCGTCAGTCTGACCTCTGACCGAGAGCGCAGCGACCAATCTGACTTCTGACAGCGAAGCGATCTAATATTAATATCCTACATTTTCCACAATTTCCAATCCATATCCAATCAAACCAATTCTCCTTTTTGGACTATTTGTGATGAGTCTAATTTTAGTAACATTTAATTCACGTAGGATTTGGGCACCGACTCCATAGTCTCTTTGCTCTTTACTTTCCGTTCCTTCTCCAAGTGTTTTTTCACCCGTTTCTTTTTCTCTTTTAATTTCTCTTAGGTAGCTCAATAAAGAATCATCTTCGTGATTATGACGCATGTAAAGCAACATTCCTTGACCTTCTTTTTCAATCATTTCCAAAGATCTTTGCAACTGAGTTCCATATCCTTTGAATAATGTGCCTAAAATATCGCCAGTATTTGTGGAAGAATGAACACGAACCAAAACGGGATCATCGATATTCCACTCTCCTTTTTTGATCGCCAAATGAGTATCTCCAGTAGTCATTTGAGTGAAGGCAACTACTTCGAAATCTCCAAATTTTGTAGATAATTCTACTTCCAATTCTTTTCTAATAATTCGCTCAGTTCTCATTCGATAAGCTACCAAATCCTTGATACTGATTAATTTTAAATCAAATTTTTTGGCAATCTCCATTAATTCAGGCAACCTAGCCATCGTACCATCTTCGTTCAAAATTTCTACTAAAACACCTGCTGGGTAGAATCCTGCAATTCGTGCTAAATCAATCGCGGCTTCGGTATGACCTGTTCGTCGAAGTACTCCACCTGACTTTGCTCGCAAAGGAAAAATGTGTCCAGGTCTTGCAAAATCTGTTGCTTTAGTTTTGGAATCAATCAAGGCTTTAATACCAGTAGATCGATCATAAGCTGAAATACCCGTAGTGCAACCTTGTCCAATCAAATCAATCGAAACGGTAAAAGCGGTTTCATGCAAAGCAGTATTTGATCTTACCATCATCGGCAAATCTAACTCGTCTGCTCGATGTTCATCGATTGGAGTACAGATCAAGCCACGTCCATGAGTAGCCATGAAGTTGATGATTTCTGGAGTGATGCACTCAGCTGCACAGATAAAATCACCTTCATTTTCACGGTCTTCATCATCTACAACGATGATAATTTTACCTGCCTTGATGTCAGCGATAGCTTCTTCGATAGTATTTAATTTTGTCTCTGTAGTCTCTGGTTGATGCTCTGACATTATCATATTTTTAATTTAAAGTTTTATGGTAAGTTCTATTTTTGAGTTTTAAAAAACGTTAAACGGTTATAAAAACCTTTCTAGTCAAAAGAGATAAAATTCAAACAATTAAATCCTCTAACTGTTTTCCATATTTTTCCCAGCTAAAATTGTTACGAATCCAATCCAGTCCATTACGACTTAATTTTTTTTGTAAATCTTTATTTTTCAATAGCAAAGATATTTGTTCTTGACAACTTTCATCATCATTTGCAATAAGAATTGAGGTTCCATTTTTTGCTCCAATGGCTTCATTTACTTGATCTGAAGTAATGCAAGGAATACCCATTGACATCGCTTCAAGAATTTTATTCTGTTGCCCTCTGCCATAAAAAATAGGTGCCACAAAGATCTTTGCAGAAGCATATGCTATTCGAATATCTTCTACCCAACCAGTCACCTCTATATTTTCAGATGCGAGGTTTTTTACTTCTTGAGTTGGACGTGCTCCTGCAATTAAAAGATTGATGTTAGGAAATCTAGTACGCAACTTTGGGAGTATTTTTTTTGCTAAAAAAAGTGCCGCTTGGACATTGGGATAATATCCCATATTCCCAACAAAAGCGAGATCATATTTCTTTTCAATATCAGGAAGTGGGGTGAAAAACTGAGTATCTACTCCATTTGGTAAAATATGAATTTTTTCTTTTTCCGAAAAACTTAAATGCATGCGATCTTGCTCAGAAATAATGGTATGATGGTCAAAGTCGTGGTAGATAACTGATTCATAGTCAGCGATTTGTAAAGCATCTCGTTGAAAAATAGCTCTTAAAATCGGATTAGAATTTTCAGCTCTTCGTTGCATTCCAATTGAGAATGCATCCATGTAGTCTAATGTTTTTGGATAGGGTAGATGGCGCAAGTATTCCGACATTCTAATGAGTTGACAGTAGATATGATCAGGTTGAATTTGATGGATAATTTCTTCGAATTTTTGCTTAATTTTTTGATTTAAAAAATAGCCAACTTCGAGGGGTATTTTTCCTACAAGTGATTTTATAGCATTCCATCGAGCACTATTTTTATTGATAGGGAAAACGTAAACAGCGTTGCAAAAGCTCTGGATATGATTTAATGAGTCAGCTGAAACAGGTTCGTCCGCCAAAGATAAAAGGGTGATTTCGTGGTGTTGGGCGAGATATTTTATTTGGAAGTAAAGTCGCAGTTTATCTCCCTTTTCGAGTGGGTATGGAAAACGAGAAGTGACAACGACTAATTTCATTTTTTTGGATAAAAGATTATGAGTTAGAATTTGAGTGCAAAAGTAACTTTTATCTTTTCAATAATGGAAATCTTTATTTGTAAAATGAAAGGTTTTACAAAAGAGGTGTTAGCGCTTTAAATGCTAACACCTCTTTTTCGAAAGCTTCGATTTAAAAAGAATGAGTTTATTTACTCAAGGTTGGTTTCAAATCTAACATTTTTGCATACTCACCTTCCAATCGACGAGCAATATTAAGATTATCAAAATTCTCTGCTACAAATTCTCGAGCATTTCGACCGATAGATTGTAATCGATTTTTATCATCTAAAGCAAAAGCTATATTATCAATAATTGCCTCTGGAGTATCTGCGATTAGGACGTCTTGTTGATGCTTAGCATCAATTCCCTCCAGTCCTAATTGAGTACTTAAAACTACTTTTCCAAGCGCCATTCCTTCCAGAATTTTTGCTCGCATTCCGCCGCCTGAAAGCAACGGAACAACCATAATAGAATGTTCATTAATGAATTTTGCAGCATCTGGTATTTCACCGTAAACTTTCACATTTTTCATTTTCAAATTCATCAATGAAGGAGGCGTATGTCTTCCAGCAATATGAAATTTTAAGCTTGGAAAACGCTCAATCAAGCGATCCCAAACATTTTCTAAAAACCACATCAAACCTTCATAATTCGGCATCCAGTCCAATGCTCCGATAAAGGAAAGAGAAGGGGCTTTGTTATAAGTATCATAATTTGGTTGATAATCTGCAATATCTAAACCGATAGGAGTGACAACGCCTTTATTTTTATATCCTAGTTTTTTGAAAAAATCCAAATCACGTTGAGTAATTGCCACCATCATATCATAGTTTTGCAATTGCTCTACTTCGTATTTTTTTAATTTTTTTGTCAGGTGATTGATGTACCATTTTTTAGGAAAAAAATGAGTGTTATCAGCGATTCTTTGCCAAATTTCAAATTCTACATTATGAGCTCGCATGGCAATTTTAGCTTCTGAATATCTTTGAATAACCGGAATATAAGGAGCTAAATGAACTGTTTCGATTTGGACAATATCAAATTCCTCTGCTTTTAATATTTCAATTAATTTTTGCTCAAAAGCGGTGGAAATAAATCGAGAAATATGGTATGAGTCTTCAGAAAAAAGATTTAGAAAAGCATCAAATGGCTTGACTTCATTGTCAACATCAGTAAAATGAATGGCTTGATATTGATCGTATTCGGTAGGAAGTTCGGTAATATTGAAGTAATGCTTTTTGGTATTCATGGTGAGTAGAGTAACTTGGTTACCCAACTGATTCAAAGCTTTACTCAAATATGTTACCGCTATCGATTCCCCATCTTTTAATGGATATGGAAATTTCTTACAAAGCTGTAGAATTTTCATGTTGTCAATTATTTTGTTTAAAGTCGCTGTCGCACTCGTGTGAATAAAAATATTCTAAGTCAATTTTATTTAACTTAGAATTCTAATGTTCGGTTGAATATTAAAAATGTAGATCTTCTCTCTATAAATTATACTTTAAACTTGAAGAAATAATTAACAGCTGAAATTGTATCAGCGCCTACAAATTTAAAAAAATAAAAAGAAGGAAAAAAGGAATTTGGGAAATGATGACGTTTTGAAGTCTATTTATTTTTTATTTCCTCAATGACCTCAGTTTCAGGTGACCAAGGAGGCGAAACGATGCATAAAAAAACTAAATCAATCTCACCTTTATTTTTGACATATTGTTCCACATTCTCTGGTACGTAGATGATATCTCCTTTTTCGATACTTTGCATGCTTTCATTGAGATATATTTCTCCTGAACCTGCTAAAATATAATAGGTTTCAGAATGCGATAAACGATGTGGTAAGGAATTTTTTCCTACTTTAAGATAGGCGTGAGCTAAACTAAAATTAAGTGGTAGTTGGTCATTGGAAGGATGTAGAACTTCTTTTAGATGAGTGCGATCACCAGCTAGAAACTCAGGAATATTCTTAAG
Organism: uncultured Saprospiraceae bacterium; assembly: GCA_964352225.1. Classification (GTDB taxonomy): domain Bacteria; phylum Bacteroidota; class Bacteroidia; order Chitinophagales; family Saprospiraceae; genus CAJQQY01. The sequence goes on from CAYGRM010000147.1 coordinate 6,201, forward strand.
TTTTTTGTAAATCATGAAAAATGAAGTGTGGAAATTACAGTTCTATTGGAGTTTTAATGATGCTTTTATTGTAACCTGCAAATACTCCAAACCCATTTTTGATATTACTATAAATAACAGTTGGATTCGAAAATGGCGTATTATCTTGAGAAGATTGACGATAAATAGAAGTATAATATTTATAATACTCTTCTGAAACAGAACGTAGTTCTATAATAATATTGATTGGTTTAGAAGTTGCTGACGAGGCATCAATAGACTTATAAACAAATAAAGGTTGGAAAATAAACTCTTTGGTTGTTCCATTAAAAGTCAAATCTTTAAATAAGATTCCTCCATCAATTAAATTAAAGTTATCGGTGATATCTTCATCAATGAATGAATATCCTTCATTTGGAATAATTTCTATATCATTTTCTTGAATAGATGGATTTGATGTCTGAACTTCTTGATGGAAGGAGATTTGGTAATAATTTGTTTCGTTAGCAGGATCTTCAAATTGTATTCCTAAACGAACCTCGTATCCTTCTGTTTGGTCGTCATCAGTTTCAAATGGTTTTATTTCTCCGATCGTTGAATGTGAAATTTCGATTGCATCAGGAATTGAACTAGTTGCCGTAATTGGTGCAAGTCCTTCCGCATCTATTTTGAGGGTATAAATTTGCTTGGTTCTGGGTAATGTAACAGTTGATTGAAATTTCGTATTGGCATCTGGAGAACTGTTTGCAGGTAAAATAGTTTCCACAATTTCATTGTCCACACAGATTTGAACATCCGCATTATTGACAAAGTTGGAGCCCATCATGGTAGAATTGATTGATTTACTTTTTGTTAATTCTAAAATGAAGGGTTCATCAGGCGAAAAGTTACACAGAACGGCCAATTTGGAATCTACTTCTTCGATATTTAAATCCACCTGTTTTTCACATGCCGAAGCAAATAAAAACAGAAAAAAGAGGATAGATAGATGTAAAAAATTCTTCATATTGATATTAAATTCGTTCGAAAGATACAAAAAATAGTATAAATAGTACTAAAATATTATCAACCACTACCTTTTCAGAAGTTAATTGAATAACTCACCGAAGGTAAAAATGGCAAAAAACTACCCTGATAAAATTGAAATTCATATTCTGGATTCGCTGGATCAGAATTTTCTACTGGGGTAGATACAATTTTATAATATTGAGGGTTCGCTCGATTATAGACATTATAAGCACCTAAATATACTTTCTGGTCTAATTTCCAGGTTTTGAAATACAAATTAATTCCAGCATCCAAGCGGTGATTAGCTGGCATCCTGGTATATTCATAATTAATTAAAGTTAACCCACCAATTTGAACAGTACTCGTCGGAATTAGAGTAGATAGCCCTGTTCCATATGTCCAGTTAACGCTGGCATCAATCCATTTGGCAAATTGATGATTGATCGCAATGTGAAAATTGTGCCTTCGATCATACCTGTAATTAAATTTATTCCCGCTATTTATTTCTTCAAATTGACGTTCTGCAAATGCCCAAGTATAACTCAACCACCCTGTAGTGCGGCCAATATTTTTTTTCATTTGAAATTCCAAACCATAATTCCATCCTTCTCCTAGCGTCACTTGTGATTCCCAATTCTCATTATCAATTGGTTGGAAAGTGAAGTTAAATGGATTTGATAATTCTGATCTTAGACTAGAGTTATCTAGGTAAACAGAAAGATTTTCCATTTTTTTATAATAACCTTCGAGGCTAAATTCGATAGATTTGGAAGGTTGAAATTGCAGCCCCAAAACACTTTGCCAACTCGTTTGAGGTGGGACTAATTCAGATGACGGTAACCATAAATCATTAGGGAAAGTAGCATCCGAACCTGTAACCAAATGTAGCGATTGAACCATTCGACTGAATCCTCCTTGAAGTTGTAATTGCTTGATTATCTGGTAGTTAATCGAAAACCGTGGTTGTAGATTGAAAAATGTTTTTTCAGGAATAGAAAAGGCATTAGCTAAAAGTCCTACATTGATTTTCACTTTTTCCCCAAGCAAAAACTCATCTTCGATATAAGCATTATGTTCGTATGCATCAATCCGAGAAGCATTTAAGACAGAATCAATATCTTCGACAAAAAATGGTTCTCCATCCACTTGGGCATCTGATCCAAAGGCTCCAGGTTGGAAGCTATGCAAAGTACTATTGATCCCAAATCGGAATTGATGATTTTTTTTAGTCGTATAATCAAAATCTAACTTTGCTCCCCAATCTTTTAACCTTGAAAAATATGCTTCGCCAACAAAAATACTAATTGGTGGAATTGTTGCATTTGGAGTAATATTGACTTCGATAGTTTGCTGAACATCAAATTGGAAGATACTGTGGGTTAAAGTTGTATTCAAAAATAGATTATTTCCAAAAACATGATTCCAACGAAAAACACCTATTTTATTTCCCCAATTATATTTTTGAATTTCTCTATCTGAATATTTAAAATCTCGAAATGGAGCATCTTTAATATGGTCTTCATCTAAAAAATCATCGCCTCCATTATAATAACTGAGGTAAAATTTGTCTTTTTTATTAAAGGAAAAATTTAATTTCCCATTCAAATCATAAAAACTATAGTTGGAAAATCCTTGCAGCGGAACATTATATAAGTCTTGAAAATACTGATCTTCTGATTTTGATTTAGCGGTTCGATTTTGAATAAATCTATCTAGAAGTGTTCTTCGAGCAGTAATCAGAATTGATGCTTTATCCTTGATAATTGGTCCTTCGATCCTTGCTGAAGATGTAATTAAACCTGCTTTTATTCCGCCAGACCATTCTTTTTGATTGCCTTCGCGAGTTCGTACATCCATAACCGATGATAACCTTCCTCCGAAGCGTGCAGGAAAGGCTCCCTTGAAAAATTGTACACTTTTTATTGCTTCTGAATTAAAAACAGAGAAGATTCCAAGACTATGCGATGGATTATAAATTGGGACTCCATCCATCAAAATCAAATTTTGATCTGCTCCTCCTCCTCGAACATGCAATCCACCTATTCCATCAGAACCCGACTGAACTCCAGGCATTAACTCCACCATTCGGAATAATTCAACTTCTCCCCCTAAGGAAGGTAATTTATTCATTTGAGTCACTAGTAATTGATCTGAACTTAATGGTTCTGCGAAATTAATTGCTTCTATTTCTACTGGTGTAACGATCACTTCAGGGAAGGTCAGGCTGCCAGTTAAGGCAAAAGTTTGCGTTTTATTTTTTGATAAATTTATTTTTCTTTCCATAGTAGAAAAGCCGGTGTAAGACACAACTAATTCTATTTTTCCTTCTGGAAGATTTAGGGTGAAGTACCCGTATTCATTGGAACTTGTGCCAATCCCACTTATTTTATCATAAATATTAGCACCTATTAATTGCTCTCCTGTTTCTTTTTCTTCGATGTATCCATTGAAGGAAAAGTAGCGTTTTTCTCTTTTTTTATAAAAAAGTACGACTTGGGCGCCAATAGATTTAAACTCAACGTCGGTTTCATTGAGCATACTTTCTAAAATTACTTTAATCTTTTGATTAGAAACTTTAAGGGAGATGATTTTATCTTTTGGTAAGATTTTATCGGTAAATGAAATAGGAATTCCTGCCTCTTCTCCCAATTTAACGATAGCTTTTGCTAACGTTAATTGCTCCACTTCGAAATCTATTCGAGTTTCAAGTGGTGACTGAGCCTTGCCCAAATTGGACAGCAAGCAAAGACTTAATATGAGAAAAGAATATTTCATTCAAGCTATGTTATTCAAATAAGGTTTTCGATTATTGGGTTGAAAGGAGAACTAAATTTTTAAGGTATAATTCTTAAAAATATTATAGTGCATTTTCTAAACGTTTCAAAACTAACAACTGTTTGTTTGTTTTTGTAATAAATACGTTTTTTTCTTCTGGAGTGGATGTTTGTAGAAGGGTAAGTCTTTGATTATAAGGTAGTTAAGTATTGGAAGCGCTGAAAGGTAACCTAAGGTTCAGTTCCAATTGCGGGGATTCGGAAGGTAAAATTTGTGGCGAAATTTCGCATTTCATTTTATTGCCTAACTATGGAAATAACTAAAAACAAAAGCCCCATCTTTATTCAAAAAGATGGGGCTACTTTTACGGTATTGGGAATTACCAAGGGGGTGTTATTGATTAAATCTCACTTAAAAGTTACATTGTCCGCCGATGAGTCGATATTTTTTATCACTCACTTTTTTAATTTCTTTCATGGCAAAAACAGTTTGCAATCCGATCAAAACATTTTCTATTCCTTCTGCTTTTATATCATTAGTTAAGGTAAATGGGCATTTTAGCACAGATGGATTTTCGAATTCTAACTCGACATTATAAGTTCTTTCGATAGCTAGTTTCACCCGAGACATTTTTTCAGAAGAAAAAACTAATTTGCCACTCCTCCATCCTAAAGCATTCAATTGATCATCTTTTGAAACTTCCTGAACTTTCATTCTCTTTTTATCAAAAGTTAATTGATCGTTAGCTTCAAGAATTTTGGAGAAACTTCCATTTTCATTGGTGACTTCTACTCTTCCAGATCGAACTGTGATTTCGGCTAAACCTTCATTTCCATAATTTCTAATATTAAATGAAGTTCCTAAAACTCGAATTATCAAATCACCCGTTTCAATAATAAAAGGCTTTTCAGGATTTTTTGCGATGTCAAAAAAGGCTTCCCCTTTCAATTTCACTCTTCTCTCTTCCTTAGAAAATTGGGCTGGAAATTGAAACTCGCTAGCTGAATTGATTGCGATTTTTGATCCATCTTCCAAAATTATTTCTTCAGTAGTATCAGCAACGGCAACTTTTTGCCAATCTAGCCCATTATTTAATTGACTAAAGGTAAATAAACCACCTACGATTAAGATTGCAGCAGCTGCCGCAATTCGTAACCACGATCTCCTCTTTTGGAGAGTAACAACTTTTGGTGAAGCTGTGGTTTCTTCTTTCATTCGAGCTTTTAACTTACTCAAACCAAACTCTACATTGGGGGTGAAATCTTCTTGATAATCAAGACTTTTGTCCCAAGTTGCTTCTATTTGTTGAGCCAATAATTGGTTTTCTTTATTTTCCAATAAAGAATTTAGCAACTGCTGCTCCTTCGATGTCAGCGCGTTGGTTACTTTTTTATGAATTAACTCGATTAACTGTTCCTCTTTCATCTCTATTATTTAGTCCTATTTTGACTTAAGTTTAATGCTTGTAATTGGATTGACACCAATTTAAAACTTGCCCCCTATGTTTTTTGATTTTTTTTTCAAAATGTCGTTTTAATACTTCTGAAAAGTAACCCTGCTGACATTCTAATGCAGATTAGGCAATGATTTTGAAAAAAAATTAAATGCTTGCTATTTGCTTTTTGAGCTTTTTCCAAATCATCTAATCATCCTGCCTTAATGCCTTTCGCAGAAATTTTAAAGCTTTTGAAATTTGATTTTCTACCGTTTTGATAGAAATATCTAATTTAGTGGCAATTTCTTGATAAGACATCTCTTCGAATCTACTCAGCGTAAAAACGATTCTACATTTTTCGGGCAAAAGATCAATCGAATCATTGATTAATTTTTGCAAATCATCAGCTTCTAATTGTTGTTGTGTAGTGGATTGGTTGTTGGTCAGAACGGGTATTTTTTCTTCGTCGTCAAATTTTACTTTTTGATCTCGAATGAAATTGAGTGATTTGTTGACGGCAGCCCGTTTTAAATAAGCTTGAACGGAGGTTGAGATATTAAGTTTTTCTCTTTTTTTCCAAAGACCAAAAAAGACCTCTTGAGCAATGTCTTCTGCCAAATTACTGTCTTTTAGAATCCGATATACGGCTCGACAGATAGAACTGTAATGTCTACGGAATAGCACATCCATCGCTTGTTCATCACCATTCTTTAAACTGGTTATCAGTTCCTGATCTGTTTTGTTGGTCATTTTTTTGAGATAAACCGTGGTACGACTTTGAGCCGTGTCACGGATATTCAGTCTTATTTTTAAACTGAAACCGCAGCTTTAATATGTGGATGCGGATCGTAATTTGTTAGTTCAAAATCTTCGTATTTAAAATCAAATATAGATTTTACTGCTGGATTTATTTTCATTTGCGGCAAGGCTCGAGGTTCACGAGTCAATTGTAATCGAGTTTGCTCCATGTGATTTTTATATAAATGGACGTCTCCAAAAGTATGAACAAAATCACCTGCTTCCAATCCGCAAACTTGTGCCATCATCATGGTCAACAAAGCATAAGATGCAATATTGAAAGGCACGCCCAGAAAGGTATCAGCCGATCGTTGATATAGCTGGCAACTTAACTTTCCATTGGCTACATAAAATTGAAATAAACAATGACATGGACTCAAAGCCATTTTGGGCAAATCTCCCACATTCCATGCATTGACGATAATTCGTCGAGAGTCAGGATTGTTTTTGATCAGATCAATTGCTTGTGAAATTTGGTCAATCGTTTCACCATCGCGAGTTTCCCAACTTCTCCATTGTTTTCCATAAACCGGCCCGAGGTCGCCATTCTCATCAGCCCACTCATCCCAAATTCGGACTTTATTTTCGGTTAAATATTTCACATTAGTATCTCCATCCAAAAACCAAAGTAATTCGTGAATGATGGAGCGCAAGTGTAATTTTTTGGTAGTCAACATTGGAAAGCCTTCTTGCAAATCGAACCGCATTTGGTATCCAAAAACGCTTCGAGTACCAGTACCGGTTCGATCACTTTTATCAGTTCCATTATCGACGATGTGTTGTAGGAGATCAAGATATTGTTTCATATGTCTTATTCAATTTTCTTTTAAAAAACTTCACAAATGTACAAAATAGATGGCTTTTTTTAATTTGAGAAAAATCTAGTTTTCCACATTTTCAAATGTTTTCTATCTTTAGCAACTATATAACGAAGCAAAATGAAGAAACCACATTTTTTAATTTCCCATGAAGACTATTGGTCTATTTGGATTGGAGGATTTGTCTTATTGTCTGGACTATTGTTATTCTTTATGAATGCTCCAGAAAATTATGTTGCTCAACATGAAGAATACCAATCGATTCAAGATGCTGAAAGGGCAAAAGCTCCATTCAAAACTATCGAATGGCACGATGCTTTTCGCTCCAAACAAAAAATAAAAACTTCATCAGAACCTATCGGTAGTTTTTTCAAAAAACTCACTTCGAAACCTACAAGCTGGAATTCCAATCCATTGGAAGCTTTTTATAAAAGTGCTGCAAAAGATGAAGCAGAACAACAACAACTTACCATCAAATTGGCAAATGCAGTTGAGCAAACCAAGATGCAATTGGTATTGGCTGAAGAAGCTCAAAAGAAAGCCTCTGATGCTAATTATGAAAATATCCAACTTAATCTGGAAGCAGAAACGACTATTGAACAATGGTATAAAAGTAGAGATCAAGCAGATAAAATCAGGAAAAAATCAAAGACGTCTAATTCTTTTGTAATAGGTTGGATGATGTTGTGGTTTGTTATTTTGAGTATGCTTTTCTTGCCTGGAATTTTTTATTTGGGGAAAAGGAGGTCGGCCTTTGCAAAGGGATTTGCCTTTGTTTTTTTGATATCAATTATAGCATATTTATTTGGAGCGCAGGTGAATATGAAAGCGATGGGAATCGGTTATGCAGCTTGGGCGATCATTTTAGGCTTGCTGATTTCGAATACTGTAGGCACACCTGAGTGGGCTAAACCTGCTTTGCAAACTTCTTGGTTTATCAAAACGGGGTTAGTCTTGTTGGGTGCAGAAGTTTTGTTCAATAAAGTTTTAGCGATCGGTTTGCCGGGGATATTTGTGGCTTGGGTCGTGACTCCAATTGTTTTGATTTTAACTTATATTTTTGGTCAAAAAGTATTAAAAATAAAAAGCAAAACCTTGAATATGGTTATCTCTGCCGACATGTCTGTTTGTGGTGTTTCGGCTGCGGTGGCGACAGCAGCAGCGTGCAATGCTAAGAAAGAAGAATTGACTTTAGCGATTGGTTTGTCGATGACGTTTACTTCGGTGATGATGATTGTTTTACCTATCATCATCAAGGCGCTAGGAATGCCAGAGGTGTTGGGTGGAGCTTGGATTGGAGGAACTATTGATGCGACGGGAGCAGTAGTTGCAGCAGGGGAATTTTTGGGAGACAAAGCGTTGAGTGTCGCTGCGACAATTAAAATGATTCAAAATGTTTTGATTGGTATTATTGCTTTTGGAGTGGCAGTTTATTTTACGACAAAAGTAGATGTTGATTCGAATGCTGAAAAAGTAAAAGTAGGATTTTCAGAAGTATGGAAACGATTTCCAAAATTTATTTTAGGATTTATCGGAGCCTCAATTTTATTTACTTTAATTTATATTTCATTGGGTGATAATCATGCGTACACTTTGATCGACCAAGGTGTAATCGGCGGACTGTCGAAAAATGTGAGAGGCTGGTTATTTTGCTTGGCGTTTGTGAGTATTGGTTTGTCAACGAATTTTACGGAGCTAAAACATCACTTCTCAGGAGGGAAACCATTGATTCTTTATGTAGTTGGTCAGACGTTTAATTTGTTGCTGACCTTGTTGATGGCGTATATTATGTTTTATTTGGTTTTTCCAGATGCAACTGCTAATTTATAAAGAAGATCGCTTCGCTGTCAGAGGATAGATCGTGCGCTGCGCTTACTGTCAGATCGCTTCGCTGTCAGAGGACAGATCGTGCGCTACGCTTACTGTCAGATCGCT
>CAYGRM010000148.1:0-14932 GCA_964352225.1 uncultured Saprospiraceae bacterium
ACAATGAAATAACAATACATTCACATATTATTTTTTAACTTTTACTTGACTATATCAAACAAGGATTTGAGAAGTTTGACGATGATAATTTGACCATGTTAGTTCGTCAAACTTCTCAAATCTCAGATCCTTAGCGAAGCGTTCTTAAATCGACATTCAAAAAATTGCTGATGTCAATGACATTGCCAGTAAGGCAGGGCTGGGGTTTAAATCAAATGTCGTCAACTTAAGAGTTGCGATACCAGCGACTGGCTTTCCGCCAACCTCTGGTTTTATAATAAACTGGAAGAAATCAGCGACTGGCTTGAAGCCAGTCGCTGATACCAAAATCCTTAAGTTGACGACATTCGGGTTTAAATCACCCTAAAAAAATACCTTCTTAATTCTTCTGCCACATCTTGTTCTTCCTCTTTTTGATGATATAATATTTGAGTTTGATGATAAAACGGGTTTCGTTCTTCTAGTTTTTTTTCAATAAAATGCTTTAATTCTTCTTTGGAAAAATCTTTAAGAAGTGGTCGTTTTTGCATTTCATTAAATAAACGATTAGCCAGAACTTTAACTGAGGTTTCTAAAAAAACAGTAATTCCATTTTCGTTCATCCATTTCATATTATCAAAAAAGCAAGGAGTTCCACCTCCTGTAGAAATGATCGTCATTTGTTTATCTCCCATCTCGTGCAAACATTCCTTCTCAACTTTTCGAAAATATACTTCTCCCTCTTTTTCAAAAATTTCTCGAATGGTTCGTCCTTCTTTAGTTTCGATATAATCGTCTAGATCAATAAATGACATCTCAAATTTTTCAGCTAGTCGTTTGCCTGAAAAACTTTTTCCACTACCCATGAATCCTAAAAGAAATATTCGCATTGAATGATTTTTGAAAATAATTTTAAACAACTCCACTAGTTAACTCGACAACATGAATTAAGGTCACCATTTAAATTCAAAGCGAAGGTAATCGAAATAGTTTTTTTCCAAAAATCAATTTTCCAAATTTTTCAAAAAAGAAAGAAAGCTCAAAATTCGAATCCTATTTTCCGCTTTTATTGCGTAAAAAATATAATTTTGCATTCTTTTATAGAATGTAATAAAATAAGAAGGATATGAAAAGATGGATTTTTTTAATTTTTAGCATGGGAATACTTTTTTCTTGCAACGAGCCAACGGCAACGGACAACTCCGCAGTTAAAGAAATGGAAAATGACGATATTGCAAACATCATTCGAAACCCAGTTTCTGCAACCGAAGAAGTTGATCCAGATTTTGTCCCAAAAATAACTTTCAAAGAAGTACTTCATGATTTTGGAGAAATGGAAGAAGGAGATAAAAAAGAATATACTTTCGAGTTTACGAATACAGGTGAAGTACCCTTATTAATTTCAGATGCTCGCTCCACTTGCGGGTGTACCGTTCCAAAATTTACTACAGATTATATCAAACCTGGAAAAGGTGGAAAAATCCAGGTGGCATTTGACTCTCATAATTTGGTCGGAGCACAAACCAAACCAATTACCATTATAGCCAATACTTACCCTAGAGAAACTGTCATTCACATCAAGGGCTTTGTTAATGGAAATAAAAATGGTCACGAAGGACACAATCATTAATTTTTGAATTTATAATTTAACAAAATAGAAAAACGAATACTATGATTTTAGATATGATATTGTTGCAATCAGCAGGTAACTCTTTTATCCAAACCTTACCATTACTCGTGATGGTTTTAGTAATTTGGTTCTTCTTCATTCGCCCTCAAACTAAGAAGGCAAAAGAAGAACAGACATTTATTACTGATTTAGAAAAAGGAATGGAAGTCGTTACCAAAAGTGGGATGATTGGAAAAATCAATAAACTTGATGCTAAAGAAATTCAACTTCAAGTAGACACTAAAACTTTTATTCGAATTACCCGAGGTGCTGTATCGAAGGAACTGACTGATGCCTTTCATGCAACTGTAGAAGAGAAGAAATAATAGCGTTTTCAGTAGGTAGTTTTCAATCGGGCATTGAACTTGATTTTCATTTTTTGATTCAAGCTTACGTGCCGTCCGAAAACTGCCTACTGCTTACTGAGAACTACCACCTGCTCATTTTTCCTCAAATACATCAAACCCATTGTAGCTATTACAGCCAATCCTCCCATAAAATTCCACAGCACCGCATAACCATATGCTTCCGCTATTCTAAAACCAATCAATGGTGAAATAATTAATCCGACAGAAAATGCCATGGAAAAAAGTCCCATGTATTGTCCTCGATTATTTGGATTACTACGCCCTAATGCTAGAGAACTTGATAATGGAAAATTAATAATTTCCCCTATAGAAAATAAAGTCATACTCACCATGGCCGCAAAAATATTAAAGCCCAAAATATTAAAAATCACCAACGACATACCAATCAAAACGACCCCACAAGTGATATATCCCATTTGATCTCTTTTTTTGGATAGAATATAAACCATTGGCATTTCGATAGCAGCAATTAAAAATCCATTGAAACTCATCAGCCCTCCAAAGCCTGCTTCACTCATCATTAACTCCTCTTTGCAAAAAAGCGGAAATGTATGAAAAACCTGAATAAAAACCATCGCATTCAAAAACCAACATACTACAAATAATAGGTACCAATTATCTTTGTAAGCAGAATGTCTGATGACTTTTGGTGCATTGTCTTTTGGTTTTTCTACGATTTCTTTTTTCTCTTTCATTAAAGAGATAAATAAAAGTGCTGCAATGATACAAGTAATTCCATCTACAAAAAACAAAATTCCATAACCATAAAATCCAGCTAAAAACCCAGCCACCGCTACTCCAAATGAAAATCCAAAATTGATCGCCAAGCGATATAATGACATCGAACGAGTTCGTAATTCTTCGCCTCCATAAGCAGTTATGGAAGCCATCCCCGCAGGACGAAATGCATCTCCAACCAAACTAGTCAAAAATCCCATCAAGCAAAAAGTCCAAAAAGAAGTCACGAAATACAAGGCAAAAAATAAAAATCCAACTAATATCAATGACCAAAACATCACTCGATAATATCCAACTCTATCCGTCAACCATCCGCCTACAAAAGCACCAGTAACTGATCCGACTCCATGAGATGACATAATAAAACCAACTTGGGTTTTAGTAAATTCTAGTTCAATGGCTAAATAAATGGAGAGAAATAAAAAGACAACTGACCCTGACCGATTGATAAAAGTAATGAAGGACAACACCCAAATATCTCTAGTCAATCCTTCAAAGGAATTAGCATAAAGTTCAAATAATGACTTAAGTGAAGATTTTACCATCGGGATCGAGCTGTTTGATTTTTTTAATATGGTTTCAAACAGGCTCTTTATGAAAATAGTTCAAGGAAAAAGAAATAATTGTTACGCAGTTTTATTCTCATAAAATTCAAACAAGTATTGCTCTTCATATTTCATATCTACTTTATTTAAAATATTTAAATACTCTTCACGAAATGATTTTTTCTGATGGTGTTCTTCTTGATTTTTTAAATATTTTACCACGCCATCAATTTGGGAATGTGAATATAATCGGGTTGACAATTAATCTCAATTAATTTATGCTTTCGTTCTTGGATGATACCCGTGATGTATTTTTCGACTTGATCTTTATGGGTTTTAGGGATAAGGTTTTCTCTTCCTTTAACTGCCCAAATTAATTGGATGTAGAGTTGGGAGTAGGTGTTTGCCATTGGTTTTTTGTTTTCAAATAGTTATGCTAATCAGGGTGTCGGTGCGCTGCACCTTTGAGAAAAATCAGTTATAGCATGTGCTACAAATGGAGATGGTGCTACGCACCTTGTCCTTGACTCTTAATCAAAAATTCTCTGTATAATAATAATCTCAAGAGGTGCAGCGCACCGACCCCATAAAAAAATCAGTCCTTCCGATAATCCTGATATCCAATCTTTTCCAATTTCTTATATTTTTTAGCGACCTCGTTGGATAGTTTCTTTTTATAAGAAACCATTTTTTTCTGAATCGCTTTATCATTGGAACCTAAAATTTGCGCAGCTAAAATTCCTGCATTCTTTGCTCCATTTAATGCGACAGTTGCTACTGGCACTCCACTTGGCATTTGTAAAATGGATAAAACAGAATCCCATCCATCAATTGAATTCGATGATTTGATTGGCACTCCGATGACTGGCAATGGCGAAAGCGATGCGACCATCCCTGGCAAATGTGCAGCGCCTCCTGCTCCTGCAATAATTACTTGGATGCCTCGTCCATGTGCTTTTTTAGAAAAATCAAATAAGCGGTCGGGGGTACGATGAGCGGAAACGATAGTGAGTTCGAAAGGGATTTCCATTTCTTTGAGAAAATCAGCAGCTTGACGCATGATGGGTAAGTCGGAATCGGAACCCATAATTATGGAGATTTGTGGTTTTGTCATTTTAATGATTTTTATTGCTCAACTAATTTTGATTTCAAAATTTCAAGAAACTCCTTTCCTTTTTTTAATTGAAGGGTAAAAGGTCCAGAGGAATTATCAATTAATGTTACTCGAATAAATTTATTATTGTCCTCAAATTCAACAATTTTAATTTCTTCTATTTTTAACCTATGAATTAAATCATAGTCTCCTACTCCTGCAAAAACAACTGGACATTTCAACCATAATTCATTTTCAGTAATTACTACTTCTAATACATTTTGAGCTCCTCCAGCTTTTGTCTTCCATGATTTATTGGAATGTCCTGAAGCCCATTTTCTCTAAACAAGACATTTACTCTTTCTAATTTGGGAAAAATACTTAGTGCTTTTTTTCCTCGAGAATAAAAAAGCAAAATCATTGGGATTGTGATAAAAAACCAGACAATTAAGAAAATATGCTGAGGTTCCATTTTAATATTAATTATTTTATTTCGTACATATCTTCAACGTCCTCATCACAAATCTCCCCCCCTCTTTCGCCTTCTCAATATCCTTATTCAAAATCGTCGCATGCCCCATTTTCCGAGATGGCTTCGTTATTTTTTTTCCATACAAATGAAATTTCGCACCTTCGACTGCCATACATTTATCCATGTTTTCATAAACGGCATGTCCAGTATATCCCTCTGCGCCCAACAAATTCACCATCACACTTGGCATTTTGACATCCGTATTTCCCAATGGAAAATTCAAAATTCCTCGCAAGTGTTGTTGGAACTGTGAAGTCACACAAGCATCAATGGTATGGTGTCCGCTGTTGTGTGGACGTGGTGCCACTTCATTGATAAGTATCTGATTATCAGTAGTTAAGAACATTTCCACCGCCAACAATCCACAAATATCAAATGCTTCAATGGTGGCAATCGCAATTTTATCCGCCAACTCAACAATCTCTTGCGATACTTCCGCAGGGCATACTAAAAACTCTACCATGTTGGTCTCAGGATTAAATTCCATTTCCACAACTGGAAAAGTTTTCACCTCACCTGATTCATTTCGAGCAACGACCACACTTAATTCTTTTTGGAAATCAACCAACGGCTCAACAATAGATTTGACGGGCAAGATTTTATCCCAATCCGCTTCACTTTTGATCACCGCTACTCCTCTCCCATCGTAACCACCTTGTCGCGCTTTTTGCACAAATGGAAATTGCAATTCTCCATTGCCAATTGCCAGCTGAATATCTTGTTCATTTTCAAAATATTTAAATGGAGAAGTCGGCAAATCATGATCCACATAAAATTGTTTTTGCAAACCTTTGTCTTTGATAATTTGCAAAGCTTGTGGTCGTGGATGAATTTTTTTTCCTTCTGACTGAAGTTGTAACAATGCTTTTACATTGACACTTTCAATTTCGACGGTGATCACATCTTTATCTTTTCCAAAAGCTAAAACATCGTCATAATTTTTAAAATCACCTTCGACAAAATTATTGCAAACTCTACCTGTCGGAAAATCTTTTGAAGCATCGAGTGCCCACATTTCCACATCCCAGTTATGAGCTGCTAATACTAACATCTTTCCTAGTTGACCTCCACCAAGAATTCCAACTTTATAATCTGAATTGATAATTTGTTTTGACACGTTGAGATTTTTTTTGACTAAAAAAATTGCGACAAGTCGCTGTGTAAATTATTTGGAAAGATTGAACGCCGAGACGGGGAGAGGCAGAGTTTTGAAATTTTTCTTCGAAAAATTCTCTGCGTCTCCCTGTCTCTACGTTCAACCTTTTAAACTGCGAAATTAAAATTTATCCACCCAACAAAAGAGTTTTTCTAATAAAAAAATCCCCTCTCTTCTAAAAGAAAGGGGATTTAATATTTTAGGAAACCCATTAAACAATTCTCTCAAATTGAAAGAAAAAATTTCAATAAAAAAGAAACGCAATTAAAAGTTTCCCTTTCCATACGGACACGTCTGTGTAGGAGACAGGAATTAAATCGCATCTATAATATCGTTCAAAGTAGTACTTGGTCTCATTGCATTTGTAGCTTTTGATGAGTCAGGATAATAGTAACCTCCAATATCCATAGGCTCTCCTTGTACAGCGTTTAACTCCTCCACAATTTTTGCTTCGTTACTACTCAAGGCAGCTGCAATGGGAGCAAATTTAGCTTGTAATTCAGCATCAGCAGTTTGATTAGCCAACTCTTTTGCCCAGTACATAGCTAAGTAGAAATGACTACCTCTATTGTCTAACTCATTTACTTTTCTTGATGGAGAATTTCCATTCTGAAGTAAAGATACAGTAGCGTTATCTAATGCATCTGCTATTATTTGTGCTTTATCATTATTATTCGCTTTAGCTTCGTGTTCTAAAGAAACCGCTAAGGCCAGGAATTCGCCTAAAGAATCCCATCTTAAGTGATTCTCTTTGTTGAATTGTTGAACATGCTTGGGAGCAGAACCACCAGCACCCGTCTCAAACAAACCACCTCCATTCATCAAAGGAACAATGGACAACATCTTTGCACTAGTTCCTAATTCTAAAATCGGAAAAAGGTCTGTGTTGTAATCTCTCAAAACATTTCCTGTAACAGATATGGTATCTTGTCCGTCTTTCATTCTTTGGAGAGAAAGTTTAGTCGCTTCTATCGGAGAAAGGATTCTGATATCTAAACCAGTCGTATCATGATTTGGCAGATAAGTTTTTACTTTTTGAATTAACTGCGCATCATGCGCTCTGTTCTTATCCAACCAAAATATTGTAGGAACACCTGTTGCTCTTGCTCTATTGACAGCCAACTTAACCCAATCCTGAATAGGCAAATCTTTTACTTGACACATTCTCCAAATATCGCCCTCTTCTACTTCATGCTCCATCAATATTGAACCTGTATTGTCAATCACTTGCACTTTACCAGCCGAAGGAATTTCAAATGTCTTGTCATGCGAACCATATTCCTCCGCTTGTTGAGCCATCAAACCAACATTTGGAACAGTACCCATAGTCGTTGGGTCAAAAGCACCATTTTCTCTACAGAAGTCAATCGTTGCTTGATAGATACCTGCGTAAGAACTATCTGGAATAACCGCTTTAGTATCTTGAGATTGACCGTCTTTGTTCCACATTTGACCAGAGTTTCTAATCATAGCAGGCATGGAAGCATCAATAATCACATCACTTGGAACATGTAAATTCGTAATCCCTTTATCAGAATCAACCATGGCTAAATCGGGTCCTTCAGCAATACACTTTGCTATTTCCGCCTCAACTACTGCTTTTACTGCAGGTGCAAGGTTATCTAGGTTAGTCAATAAATTACCAAAACCATTGTTTACATTAACCCCTGCTTCATCCAATTCTTTTCCAAATTTTTCGAAAACAGACTTGAAAAATACTTTCACCGCATGGCCAAAAATGATCGGATCTGAAACCTTCATCATCGTTGCCTTCATGTGTAAAGAGAATAATACCCCCTTGGCTTTAGCATCTGCGATTTGTGCTTCAAAGAAAGTAGTTAATGCTTTTTTACTCATTAGAGTTGCATCGATAATTTCCCCTTGAAGAACAGGTATCGCCTCTTTTAAGACTGTGGTTGCATTAGCACTCACTAACTGTATTTTGACCTTTCCATCTTGAGCAATGGTGACTGATTTTTCGTTGGTTGCGAAATCTCCTGACTCCATCGTAGATACATGAGTAGCTGAATCAGCCGACCATTTCCCCATAGAATGTGGGTGTTGTCTTGCATAAGCCTTTACAGGTTTAGGGGCTCTTCGGTCTGAGTTACCTTCCCTCAAAACAGGATTCACAGCACTTCCTTTTATCTTATCGAAAGTTGCTTTTATACTCTTTTCTTCATCGTTTTTAGGATCGTCAGGATAATTAGGTATAGCAAATCCAGCTCCTTGCAACTCTTCAATAGCCTTTTTAAGTTGAGGAATAGAAGCGGAAATATTTGGCAATTTAATGATGTTTGCCTCTGGCTTCGTAACCAATTCACCCAACTCAGCCAATGCATCAGTTACTTGTTGATCTGGCTTTAAGTAAGTAGGAAAGCTAGCGAGGATTCTACCTGCAAGGGAAATATCTTTTATTCCCATTTCGATTCCACATTGCTTGGCAAATGCTTGAACAATGGGAAGAAGAGATCTGGTAGCCAAAGCAGGTGCTTCATCGGTATGTGTATAAACAATCTTGGACGACATATTTTATTTATTTGTTTAAAAACTTAAGTAATTAATCATAATAAAATTTAGTTTTTGAAGAGGCAATTTTTTGCTTAATCGAAGAACAAAAAACGGAGCTACCCCTTGGGATAGTGAGTATTTTTGTGATGAAGAGTACGTAAAAAAGAGACCGTCATAAAACTATATTTTATTGTGAGTGATTGCTTTTTTATTAAAACCAAAAATTTGATCATTGCTGCATTTGATATGCTTATCTGATGCTACCCAAATATTTTGTTCGATATCACCTGATTTGATAAAAAAATTTAGTTGACGAAACCAAAAAAAAGTATACTTACGTTTTTCAGTTTTAATTTTTGTTTGTCCATTAAATCCATTTCCATTTTCTATTTTCTGAAAAAAAGTCAAAAATCGGATATGAATTGTTAATTTGCACTTTCAAAAAATTGAACTCATTTGCTCAAAAACGGTGCAAAAGTAATCATTTATTTACTTTTTTGTGAGGAAATTTTCAAATCTGTTTAGACACTATAAAAAAAATTAAACATGTATAAAGTATTGATTTTGCTTTCCAGTTTTTTTCTATTAACTGGTCAAACATGTAAGCAAAAAAATGGAGGACAAAATAATGATTGTCAAGTCATGGGGATCATCAAAGATTTCCAAGGACTAGATGGTTGTGGTTTTATGATTGTTTTAGAAAATGGAGAAAAACTACAACCAGTAAAATACGCTAGCGAAAACCTTGATATAAAAGATGGACAAAAAATAAAATTCAGTTACCAAGAAGTTACCGATCAGATGGGTATTTGTATGGCGGGAAAAATGGTAGAAGTGACTTGTATTGAATTTTTGGAAAACACTTCTACGATTCCTCCTGGAACTGGCGGAATCAAACCGGAAAGAATTAAATGTGTCGAAACGCTTAATCCTTACGAAGCAGAATGGATGGTCATGTCTATGGAAAAAACGAATGCTTACCAAGTAATTAGATATACTTATCGAACTGATGGTTTCGCGTATTATTTTCTCGGCCCCACTAAAAGTATGTTGCTAGATTGTCAAGGTACTTTACTCTGTGAATCGACTTCAAGAGAAACAAAATGTGACGATAAGACGAAGCAATATTCAGATGAATTAGTTATTTGGGAAAAAGATTAAAAAAGCTTTTGATAGCAACGCAGATTGAGCGGATTTAGGCGGATGAAAGCGGATTGACGAGATCCACTCAAAAGTAACATCCATGTTAATCTGCCTAGATTCGCTCAATCCGCGTTCCTATCCTATACCAAGATTTTTAAGTAAAAAAGATTTAATTAAAAATATAAATGTCAAATCCGAATCTAGATCCTTCCGACGAAAATCTCTCGCCAGAAGAACAACAATATGAAAAAGCCTTGCGTCCCAAAATGTTGGGCGACTTCAATGGCCAACCTAAGATTGTCGATAATTTGAAAATATTCATTGCGGCGGCAAAAATGCGTGGTGAAGCCTTGGATCATGTTTTATTGCATGGGCCTCCTGGTTTGGGGAAAACGACTTTGTCTCATATTGTTTCTAATGAATTGGAAGCTAATTTGAAAATGACCTCAGGGCCTGTTTTGGAAAAACCCGGAGACCTAGCTGGATTACTGACTAACTTAGAAGATGGTGATGTACTTTTCATCGATGAGATTCATCGTTTAAATACTGTGGTGGAAGAGTACTTATATTCCGCGATGGAGGATTACCGAATTGATATTATGATTGATTCTGGGCCAAATGCTCGAAGTATTCAATTGTCGCTCAATCCGTTTACCCTAGTTGGTGCAACTACTCGAATGGGATTATTGACTGCGCCGATGCGAGCGAGATTTGGTATCAATTGTCATCTGGATTATTACACAGTAGAAGTTTTGGAAGGTATTGTAAAAAGAAGTGCCAATATTTTAGATGTCCCAATTACGGATGAAGGTGCTCATGAAATTGCTCGAAGAAGTCGAGGAACTCCACGTATTGCCAATGCTTTACTTCGAAGAATTCGAGACTTTGCTCAGATTAAAGGCAATGGGACAATTGATGTCAAAATTGCAAAATTCGGTTTGACGGCTTTGAATGTAGATGAAAGTGGACTGGACGAAATGGATAATAAAATATTGTCGACTATCATTCATAAATTTAAAGGTGGCCCAGTCGGTTTGACTACCATTGGAACTGCGGTGGGCGAAGAAGCGGGAACGATTGAAGAAGTCCATGAACCATTTTTAATCATGGAAGGCTACATTCAGCGAACGCCTCGAGGAAGACTCGTAACGGAGAAAGCTTATGTTCACCTTGGCATCGTTCCACCTTCAAAATCAGGGACTTTGTTTTAAAAAAATCCCTGCTAGAAAATATAAATTCTAGCAGGGATTTTTCTAATTATCCTGATTCATTTTTTGCTTGGAGTATTTCTTTCTTTTGAATTCCCAAAGCTTTCCTTTGGTATCAATCAAAAACAAAATTTCATCATATAACTCAAATTCAATCACATCATGATAGTTTAATGTTTGAGTAATCTTTTGATCATCACAACATTTTTTGGTGCAGTTTACTGTTGGTGTAAAAATTAAGCGTCCTCGGTCGGTTGCTTGGTAAACCATTTCGCAAGTATTGGCAGTTCTATTGAATCGCAATCTTCCTTTTGCGAGAAACTCTACCCAAAGATTTTGCTCTGGTAAAAAAGTAATTTCAAAAGTTTCGGCATCTCGAATATTGACTAAATCCCAACCGCCGGTGAATTTTTTAAAATCGACTTCGGTGTATTTTTGTCTTTTGAATTTATATTCTCTTTTTGATCTTTCGTAAAAATCTTCGATGGGTTCAAGTCCTGCAATTGCTCTTCTTTTATTGACTTTTTTTTCATCAACGATTTTTGCTTCAATGCCATTATAAGAAATTTGAGTTCCATAAATCTGTGGTCGACCTTTTCCCAATTCCAATATATCAATCATCTGTGCATAGTCTATAAAATCTATTTCCTTATTTTCTACAGCCATTTTTATTTGAAGAAGATAACTTTCTCGATCTTTCAAATTGGTAACATTACTCACTAGAGAAATAACAGCTGACGAAGCTTTCCTTCCTACTAATTTTTTTGTAGGCAATCCATGTTCTGAAATAATTTTCTTTATGGGATTAGCAAAACGTTTTTCATCTTCAGTTTTGGATTCTTCTTTTGGAATATTTTGATGTTGACCTTCCATCCATTTTTTATTTTGATATTCGCTTTCTAGCAAAAGGATTTCCTCTCGCAAAGCCATATTAATTCCTTCTTGTTGCGCTTTAAATTCCTTTTGGACTTTCTTCCAACAACGTTTTTCTTTTTTTAAATATTTGTAAGATTCTTTATTCGATTCCAATAAATGATCTACAGTTTCCCAATCTAATTTTATCGCTTCGATTAAATTCTTTTGAGCTTCTTTCTCTTTGGAATTCAAATCATAACATTTCCCAGCAAAGAATTTTGCACGAGCATCATTTGGATTAAACTGTGAAGCTTTCTCATAACACTCACTACACAATGTGTATTTTTTCATAAAAAAAGCACCATCCCCCTGATTCATCCAATACTGATAAGTCGAATCATTTTTAATTTGTTCTTCCTGAGCAAAACTATTTTCTAGGAAGAAAAACAAACTAATGATTACCAAAATCCAATTTCTCATATCGTATTTTTTTTTGCAAACTTAATCAAAAAAACAAAAAACGATGCTAGTGCACTTGGCATTAACATCGTTTTCTTGAAGAGGGAGTAAAACCCCTGTCCCCTAAAGGAGAACCAAATATTTGAATTTAGTTAAAAAAAACGTTCCCCTTTAGGGGACAGGGGTTTAAACCACAGAAGATTGCTTCTCCACCACCTGCGCTCGCACTAAATCAGACATCCCCACAATCCAATCAGGATGATCATTCAAGCTCTCCACCAAATCAATATGCTCTCCTCCCAACTCTTCAAATTCTTCTTGATATTCATCTAAGATTTCTATCGTTGTCTCCAAACAATCAGACACGAATGCAGGACAAAAAACCAATAATCGTTTATCTCCCGCTTCTGCTCTGACTTTTAATATATCACTCGTGTAGGGCTGAATCCAAGGATCTCTCCCTAGGCGACTTTGGAAACAAATAGTATATTGATCTCTCGATAAATTCAATTTCTCGGCAAGCGCATAAGTGGTATCGTGACATTGTGCAGAGTAACAAAATTGGTTTTTCTCTGACAATACCGCACAACAGTTTTCCACTTTCAAACAATGATTGCACGTATCCGCTTTTTTCATTTGTCGCTGTGGCAAACCATGATAACTGAATAGCACATGATCATAACTATCTAAATCGTACTTCTCTGAATTTTTCACAAAAACATCAATCATTGGTTCATAATCATGAAATGAATTAACAATTTTCAATGAAGGAATGGCTTGTTTTTTTGAAAGCAATCGCATCACTTCTTCGTAAACTGACCCTGTCGAAGCCGAAGCATAATGAGGAAAAAGTGGAATCACAATCATCTCTCGAATTTGCTTTGACATCAATTTATCAATCGCAGATTCGATGGATGGATTTTGGTATCGCATCGCTAATTCGACGATGTAATCATCACCCAAATTCTCTTGCACACCTTCAGCTAGTCGTTCTCCATAATATTTTAAGGGTGAACCATTTTCTGTCCAAAGTTGCTTATATAATTTTGCTGAACTATTGGATCGAAAGGGTGCAATGATTCCTCGAACTAATAATTGTCGAGGTAACCAAGGAATATCAATCACTCGACCATCCGTCAAAAATTGTTGCAAATATCTCCACACTCCTCCATAGGAAGGATCATCTGGTGTTCCTAAATTTACTAGAAGTACACCAATTTTAGAATTTAAATTAACTGCCATTGATCTATTTTTTTATAAAAAACAAAATTACAACAGCGAAAGGAAAGACATGTTTAAGCAAGGGTAAAATATTTGTCATTTTCTGTAACTACTAAAGTCAACAACTGCATAATTATTATAAAAAATTGGAATACTATTTTCCTAAAGTTACCTTTGCCTTTTTTTAAAAATATAATACATGAAAAAACCATTAATTCTAGTTACCAATGATGATGGCATCACCGCCAAAGGCATCAGAGCATTAGTTGAAGTTGCGAAAAAATTAGGCGAAGTCGTAGTCGTCGCTCCTGATTCACCTCAAAGTGGCATGGGGCATGCGATCACCATTCACGATCCTTTGCGCCTGAAAAAAGTAGATATTTTTGAGGGAGTAGATGCCTACGAATGCTCTGGAACACCTGTCGATTGTGTAAAACTGGGTAAGTATGTGGTACTCAAAAATCGAAAACCAGACCTTTGTGTTTCAGGAATTAATCATGGTTCGAATGTCGCAATCAATATTTTATATTCAGGAACCATGTCCGCGGCGATGGAAGCATCTTTAGAAGGGGTGGATAGTATTGGTTTTAGTTTATTGGATTTTGATGCAGATGCAGACTTTGAACCTGCGCAATTTTGGATAGAAAAATTGATGCGTTCCGTTTTGGAAAAAGGATTGCAAGGAGGGAAACTTTTAAACGTAAATATCCCAAAATTACCTTTGGAGGAGATCAAAGGAATGAAAGTTTGTTACCAATCTGATTCTCGCTGGGTGGAAGAGTTTAAAGAAAATTTAGATCCAATGGGAAAAAAATATTATTGGATTACTGGTTCATTTGTGAGTAATGATTTGACGGATGAATCTGATGTGAGAGCTTTGGAAAAGGGATATATTTCGATTGTTCCTTCTATGCATGATTTGACGGATTACAAAGCGGCAAGAGACTCGAAATGGATGGAGGAATAAATGGATTCTGGATTCAAGATTATGGATAGAGAATTAAGGATTTCTCCACAATCAGAATAATTCTCTATCCATAATCTTGAATTCAGAATCCGTTTTCGAAGCATTTTTTAATTTCAAACTGACAATCAGCCGCTCAACCGTTAATCTCACGTTAAAATTCATACATTTTCAGACAACCTACCCTATTTATTTTTGTCGTTTTACTAAGTAGAATTACCTTTAGGATATCAAGAGAATTTATCTCTTTTTACCCTTTTTTTTATCATAAGTTAAAATACGTACGCGTTAATTTTTGACAAAAACTTTAATTATGAAAAACTTTTTGATTTTTACTTTTTTGATTTTCTCATCATCCATTTTTGCTCAAACCAAAATGATTGAGAAAGTAGAAAAAAAAGGCGATAAAATCGTCATTCCTTATGAAAAACATGTTCTGTCCAATGGATTGACTTTAGTGATCCATGAAGACCACTCTGATCCTTTAGTTC
>CAYGRM010000149.1:0-3581 GCA_964352225.1 uncultured Saprospiraceae bacterium
TAATTATATTGCTTTCCAAGGACAGGGACTATCCCACAAAGTGTGTCAAAGCAAATTTTTAAATAATTTCTTAAATTTAAAAAAGCTTAGACATGAAAAAGCAAAAGAACCCAAGATTATCAGATTTGATAAAAGATGAAAAGTTACGCACTCAAATCGAAGAAGCCCTTTATTCTGATAAACCAATATTAGGACCAGATGGAGGCATATTTACAGACTTACTTCAAGCGATGGTAAATGCAAGCTTGGAAGGAGAGTTGGATCACCATTTAGCAGAGGAAAAAGAGTCAAAAAGTACAAATCGGAGGAATGGGCATATTGAAAAAACAGTCAAGTCCTTAGGCGGAGAATTAAAAATAAAAACTCCTCGGGATCGGACAAGTAGTTTTGCTCCCAAGTTAATAGGCAAGCGAGAAAAGGAACTAAAAGGAGGGCTAGAAAATGTAATATTAACTTTATATGCACAAGGTAATTCGAATGAAGACATCTATCGGATGCTTCAAAAGATGTATGGAATTGATTATTCTACTTCTGCCATTAGTAGAATAACAGATCGAGTCTGGCCAGAGATTATGACGTGGCAACAACGCCCATTGAAGCCTTGTTATGCGATACTATATTTAGATGGAATTTTCTTTAGAATACAAGAAGATGGTCGTTTCCAAGAGCGAACATTATACTCTGTCTATGGAGTTGATGTTGAAGGAAATCGAGATGTTCTGGGGCTATATTTAGAAAAAAGAGAAAGTGCTCAACAATGGATGTTAGTGCTAGAGGATTTAAAAAGACGAGGCTTAGAAGATGTGTTTTTTGTATGTATTGATGGCCTTCCAGGTTTTAAAAAAGCGATTCATGGTGCTTTACCTCAAGCAATTATCCAGCGCTGTATAGTTCATAAAATACGAAATTCAGTTAGGTTTGTAGGTGATAAAGATTATCGTCCATTATGTAAAGATTTGCGAAAAGTTTATCAGTCTGCGAATCGAGAACAAGCAGCTTTAGCCTTAGAAGAGTTCCAGAAAAAATGGGGAGAAAGAGGTGAAAGAATTGCTGAGCTATGGCGAAAAGATTGGGATGATTTAATGACTTTTATGGATTATTCCGAAGGATTAAGAAGAATGATTTACACAACTAACCCAGTTGAAAATTTACATCGGATTATTCGTAAGGTAGTTAAAAATAAGGGAGCTTGGATTAGTCAAAGAGCATTAACTAAACAGCTATTTTTAGCTTTGATGCAAAATGAAAAATCGTGGAAGCGCAAAGCATTTAAATGGAAAGCCATTCAAGAAAATTTAGGCCTTATGTTTGGTGACCGTTTTCTTAAATGGCTTGATAAATAATTTTTGACACACTTTATTGGCTAGTCCCACAAAAAAATCGAAACTAGATCACACCACAACCTCAACCCCTTCCTTCATCTTATCCAATACCATCCTCGCCTGCTTCAATGTCTTCACCCCATCCCTCACTACAATTATATGCTTCCTCGATTTTTTCATATGTAAACCATACTTCACTCCATCCTTCGCCAAAAATTGCATCAACTGATTAAACAAATCTGACTCATAAAATCTCGATTGCGGATCTTCAATAAAGTAGCAACGTAATTTTCTATTTTTTAAAATCACTCTTTCAAAACCCAATTTTTTACAAGTCCAACGCAAGCGTAATCCATCTGACAACTCACGCACTTGTCGAGGGATTTTTCCAAAACGATCTTTTAATTCTCTTCCAAATTTTTGCAATTCCAATTCATCGTTCAACGAATCCATTTGCGTGTATAGACTTAATCGCTCTTGCGTATTTTTGACGTAAGCATCAGGAATCAACATTTCAATATCTGTATCAATCTGCACATCCTGAACGTAAATTTTTTCTTTATCTAAATCCTCTTTGAACAAATCTTTGAAGTCCGTTTCCTTTAATTCTTGGATGGCTTCTTCCAAGATCTTCTGATACGTTTCGTAACCAATGTCAGTTATAAACCCACTTTGTTCGCCTCCCAATAAATTTCCAGCACCTCGAATATCCAAATCTTTCATCGCAATATTAAACCCACTTCCAAGATCAGAAAACTCTTCAATCGTTCTCAATCGTTTCCTCGCGTCACTCGTCAAAGTCGACATCGGCGGACTGAACAAATAACAAAATGCTCGCTTATTACTCCGCCCAACTCGACCACGCAATTGATGTAAATCACTCATCCCAAATTGGTTGGCATTATTAATAATGATGGTATTTGCATTTGGAATGTCCAATCCTGTTTCGATAATATTTGTGGAAACCAACACATCATATTGTCGGTCGATAAAATCTAACAATGTCTTTTCGAGTTGCCTAGATTCCATCTGTCCATGAGCAGATGCGATGTCGATGTCTGGCAAAATCTTGCGTAACATTGCAGTAATCTCCGGTAACGATTTCACTCGATTGTGCACAAAGAATACCTGCCCTCCTCGATTGATTTCATACTCAATCGCATCTCGAATTAGTTCCAAATTAAACACTCGAATCTCGGTATGAATCGGTTGACGATTTAATGGAGCAGTTCTGATGACACTCAAATCACGAGCTGCCATCAATGAAAATTGCATCGTCCGAGGAATCGGAGTTGCCGTCAAGGTCAAAGTATCGACGTTGACTTTCAGGTTTCGTAATTTTTCTTTTGCGGCTACGCCAAATTTTTGTTCCTCATCGATGACGAGTAATCCTAAATTTTTGAACCCAATATCTTTACTCAAAATACCATGCGTCCCGATGATGATATCAATTTTTCCTTCTTTTAGTTTTTCAAAAATCGCTTTCTTTTCTTTCGTAGTTCGGAAGCGATTGATGTAATCTACTTTCACTCCAAACTCTTCGAGTCGTTCGCCAAAGGTTTTGAAGTGTTGCAACGCTAGAATTGTAGTCGGCACTAAAATCGCCACTTGACGACCTCCCAAAACACATTTAAACGCAGCTCGAACTGCGACCTCCGTTTTCCCAAAACCAACATCACCACAGATCAATCGATCCATCGGATAGGCTTTTTGCATATCTTCTTTTACCGCTGTGACTGCCTTCGCTTGGTCAGGTGTATCTTCAAACATAAAGTTCGATTCCAACTCAATTTGTAAGTAATCATCTTCCGGATGCTCGATACCTTTCGCAGCTTTTCGTTTCGCATAAAGTTTAATCAATTCCTTCGCAATGTCCTTGACCTTTCGCTTAGTCGTATTTTTTAATCGCTTCCAAGTATCGGAACCGATCTTACTTAACTTGGGTGGCTTGCCTTCCTTACCAACAAATTTTGAAATCTTATGCAGCGAGTTGATACTCACATAAAGGACGTCATCATTTTTATAAAATAACCGAACAGATTCTTGCGTCTGACCATTGATCGTTAATTTTTCCAAACCTGAATATCGCCCAACTCCATGATCAATATGCGTAACGAAATCTCCTGGAACCAACTCTCGAAGCATGCGCAAATTAATCGCTTTGTCTTTGGTAAAACCTCGACGCAAACGATATTTATCAAAACGATGGAAGATTAGATGGTCGGTGTCGCAAGCAATTTTTAAATCCAAATCTAGAAA
>CAYGRM010000149.1:3591-14904 GCA_964352225.1 uncultured Saprospiraceae bacterium
CTAGAAATCCTTGGCTTAATGCTTTGGTCACAGGATGAAATTGAACGTCCGCTTTTAAGTCTTCAAAAATGGAATAGAAACGATTAATCTGTTTTGGATTTTCGGTAAAAATATAATTCTCCAATTTTGCTTTTTGATTCTCGTGGAGATTTTCGATGAGCAATTTGAAGTTTTTATTAAAATTAGGTTGTGGCTTACTATTGAAAATTATTTTTTCGGTTGGCTCAAAATGTAGGTTTTTATTGAGGAAAAATAACGCAAACCTTTCAATGTCTTGGATTACTTCGTCGGGTTTGATAAAAGCTCGATCTCGAAAAATTTCTGCCAAATCTCCTTCGTCCAAGGAAGAAACTGTTTTTCCAAATTTCTTTGCCTCCTCCAAACACATTTCCAATCTACCAATCAGCATGTCCAAATCTTTTATCCAAATCACGGTATTCTCAGGCAAGACATTGAAAAGAGAAGTTTTTTGTTTCCGAGAAAACTTAGTATTGATATTTGGAATGATCGAAACCCGTGCAATTTTCTTGACACTCAATTGAGTCAACGGATCGAACGTTCGAATGCTTTCAATTTCATCATCAAATAATTCGACTCGATATGGATATTCATTTCCATAAGAAAAAATATCTACGATACCTCCTCTGATCGAAAACTGCCCTGGCTCATAAACAAAATCTACTCGCTCAAAACCATACTCGACAAATACTTCGACTAAAAAATCGACATCTAATTTTTCATCTTTGACAATGGAGATTTGCTTTTCGTTCAGCACTTTGGGCAAAACTACTTTCTCGAAAAGTGCCTCAGGATAAGTGATAATAATTTCTCCAATGGATTTTTCATTGGAAATTTTATTAATCGTTTCCGTTCGTTGCAAAACGTTCGAGGAATTCAAATGAGCAAAATCCATTGGTCGCTTAAAAGAATCAGGAAAGAAATGAGCTCCTTTTTTTTCTAATAATGCAGCAATGTTATTTTGCAAATAAGCAGCCTCTTCTTTGTCGGCCGCGATGTAAAGATGATGTTGAGGATTGGCGAGGTAGGTTCCAGACAGGACAAAGGAATCCTGCGCTCCAGTCATACCTACGATTTGTAAGCGTGTCGGAGTCGGAGTTTGCAGCGCATTCACAATTTGTTGTGTCCGCGCACTATCTCGATACAAGTCTAATAGACGCTGCAAGTTGGACATGAAAGCAAAAGTAATGAAAAATGAATAATAATATTAGAATAATTTTCTTTGTTTGTGGTTAACAAAAAAGAAAGAGAAAAGTTATGGTTTTGGATTAGTAAAGAATTAAAAAGTCGCAAAATGCTAAAGTACATCCATGGTGGAAACAATCGTTCGAAGAGTTTTGATCGTTAAGTTTTCCAAACTCATAATTTTCTTTTATGTAAAAAAAGCGACTAGGATTTCTCCTAGCCGCTTTTGATTTATTATTGACAACACTCCAGAGGGTGCTGCTACGTTTTAATTTAGGGAGAATCGAACGGTGACTCCACCGGCAGTATTTGTAATTGGATATGCTGCTGAAGTTTTTGGAATTGTTTTTCTGAAATCAAAAAACAATCGCAGATTCAATCTTTTGTTTACTTGATAATCAACAGAAGGATTGATCGAAATATCTCGCGTTCCTCTCGTTGGTTCTGCAAGGTCTTGATCTAGATAATGATTGATGGTAATATTATCTCTGAAAGAAAAGTCAAATTTGAAATTCAGATCATTCCCTTTTGGTACATTAGAATTTGCACCACCTGCTCCTCGTCCACCTTGGTTAGCAGATGATGTGGCATTCCTAGAGCCTTTCTTTTTCTTCTTTTTGCCTGTCAAAAATGGAATAACTACATCCTTCATTCGATATCCAAATCCTGCCACA
Organism: uncultured Saprospiraceae bacterium; assembly: GCA_964352225.1. Classification (GTDB taxonomy): domain Bacteria; phylum Bacteroidota; class Bacteroidia; order Chitinophagales; family Saprospiraceae; genus CAJQQY01. The sequence continues at coordinate 5,469 of CAYGRM010000149.1, forward strand.
TATTCTGTTGTTCTATTTTCAGTAAGCACGTTAGTTTGGAAATCCGCATCTAAGTTTCTCGACTTCTTGAAATCAACTCGGAAAGTCATATCATTAGTTGTTTTGATATCTATTCCGATAAGTGGCGAAAATTGTTCGGTGATCGTCAAGGCTGGAATATCAAATCGAGTATAATAATTTCCAAAATTATTCAAGTTTTGATCAGATCGAGGAGCTTCATCGACAAACTGTTGGTTCGTCTCAAATGAGTTGACCGTCAAGGTTGATTTATATCCATGAGTAATACTTACGCTTTTGAAAATTTCTTTGAACCACGGTAACTTTGACAATCCATTATAAGTTAATCGCCAATTTGGTCGAGGTATTGTTTTGAACAAATCGCCTTCTCTACTATTTAAAAACTCTCTTGGATCTCGGTTCGTGTAGGCAGAAAGGAATGCAGGAACTAATACTTCTCTTTGAGCAGATCCGAATCCATTCGTATATGCAGAACCATCTTCTATATGAACTCCTGTTCCTAGTTCTTTAGAAATAATTGATCGGTTATTTTCATATCGATCAAACAATGCTACCATATTATTAAACCCATCTTGGAAAAGCGTTTGCATCGCAAAATAGGAAACGGTATATGAACCGATCTGTCGCACATTCGCTTGACCAAAACTGATAAAATTATCTCGATCTAATGGATCTGCAGTTGCGTAAAGTGTATCTAAGTTTTTAAAGATGGACGATTCATTTTCCGTATATGAATAATTAGCTTCCACATCTACTTTGAAATCTGTAAAAGGCTCAATAGTCACTCGAGCATCGTAATTTCTAGTAAACGTCTTGATCGTTTCCTGATTTAAAAAGAAACTTTTGGTAATCCAACGATCTTCTGGATTAGCAACTGCTTTATCAAACCAAGCATTATTAGGCTGGAAGCCAGCTACAAAATCCCATCCAGGACGAGAGAAATTATTGGATTGACCAAAGAAATCTACCGCAGGAGTATATCCAGGAATGACTGTCGAATAGTCTTCTGTATAATTGAACCTTGCTTTCTGAACTAGCATCAGCGGTCGAATCAATGTCCTAGCAATTTTGCTTGGCTCTTTATCCTTCTTATCTTTCTTGTTCTTTTTATCCTTTTTGTCTTTAGGATCATCTTTGGTAGAAGACCTCGTTTTATTATTTCTACTATTCCGAGAATTCCTTCTTGAAGCAGATTTGTTATTATTAATTTTTTTCAAAAATTTAGACTTGTCATAAAGTTTGTCAAAGTTAAAAGTTCCTTTGATCGAACGGGACTGCCCATTTTGAATAATATTACCTAGGTGTACGGTATCCTTCAGGTTGTAATTATTTAGTGCACCAGCATCCCAGTTAAAACTACCTCGCAATTTTACATCAGCCGATACCCAATCTAAAACAGGAAACGAATTGAATGGTATTTTATAGGTTAAGTTGACAGATTGTTGGAATCGCTTGTCACGCCCCAAGTTTCTAACATTTTCTTTAATAAAAGCATTTAACTCTGCTTCACTTCTTCTTTGTTGAGTCGCATCGTCAAACTCTGGTAGCTCATCAATAACAGATTGACTGGAGGCGGAGTAATCTAACTTAAGCCCTTTAGATAAATCCCATCTCAAATCGTAATTTCTTAACCACGTAAATTGTTTGTTGACAAATGTATTAAAATAAGGATCCTCACTCGCGAATCGATATTTAGTCTCTGCCTTCTGACGATTAGCAATCGTATTAAATGAAAAAGTATTTGGAATTGGATTAAAATTAAAATCAGTTATTAATCCTAAGTGCTTTTTCAGTTTCGGCTTTTTAGTCAGTTTTTTGAAAGGTGTTATGTAATTCGCTTTTCGAGAAAACGAATAATCAACTTGCCCTCGCTTTTGGTCTATGACATCTGATTCGATGATCGGATCACTATGTTCCGTTTGAGTTTGTGCATAGGTAAAAGTGAAATTGGAAATATCCCAAGGCATGGGAGTTTTATCCTTATTCGTTCGCTCTTTTCTAACATTGGTAAAGTTAAAACCTCGAATCGTCGTTCTATCAATCGCTTGACTTCGAATCGAATCTCGATCTGCTTGGGAGGCTTGAAGATCTAATTTCTCTTCGAGTGTAATATCTAAATCGTAGGGATCAAACTCTGGAATTCGATCCATGTTAGAATATTGAGCAAATGCTGGAATTTTGATTCCCCATTTTTCTGGGAAAAATTTACCTAATTCAAAATCAACATCAACTGCATATTCTTGAATTTTTTCTCTCTGCCGATCTTGTACTCTTTGATCTAATGCTCCCCAACCAATAGAACTAAAACTTCCTGATGCAGCAACATTTCCAAAGTCAGCTAACTGTACATCCAATCTTGCCAATCCTGCTAAACCTCCTCTTTCATCAAATCCACTAACTCGCAACTCATTCACCCAAACCTCTCCACAAATTTCTCCTTCATCTCCTCCATCGGGATTTCGTATTCCAATCATGATACCTTTGACCTCTCCTAAGTTAGGATTACCAACCACTCGCACTATATTATTAGGCTTATCAGGATCTGAAATTTGAAATGGTTTTCCAATATTACTGGCAGAATTACCTCCTTCATTTCGCATTATTTTAACTTCTTTGAGTAGTTCTAATGGAAAATCAAAATCATTCTCTTCTTTCCAGACCTCGAGTTTATATTCACTTTGGGTGCTCGGTATTCCTGCAATGGCACTTTCACTAGAATACGTCAATGGTATTTCGTACTCGTAATAATTTTTTTCAAAATCACTTCCTAATCTCATAAATATACTCATCGTACCATTATCGACGGGTTCGGGGGTCTCTGCATGGACGAACATTTGCAGCCTTTCGTAGACCCTCAAATCTAGGTTGACATTTTTGAAAACCGCTTTGGATTCTTCATCCCTTAAACCACAGACACTCATGGCAAGCGACTGCTCATTCTGTAAAGCATTGGGAAATGCTCCTAGTGACTGCTCTCTTTCGATTCCTAATGGCAATACGTAGTTGAATGGCATACGACTACTATTCTCTTCCACATTTACAGCATTAACATCGAACAAAGCATTAGATGGAACTCCAGGTAGCGTTATTCCTCCTGCTATAATATCTCTTCGATAACGTCTCCATTGATTTCTCACCAATTGTAATCTTGCAAAACGCAAAATAGTTTTTTGGTCAAAACCTTGCATGTACATTCTGATAAATCGAATAGACCTAAAATCTTGGATACTACCTACTTTACTGGTGAACTGATCGATTGGAATTTTGAAACGATACCAAGTTCTTCCTGAAGCAGCATCTGTAATCTGATCAGTAACAAAAGGGGTATTAGGATCAATATCATCTCCTTGAGGTACCAAAGGAACTTTATATTGGAAATATGCTTCTGTTTCACTTAAGGTATTATCATTATTAAGATCCTCTGAATCGGGTAGGTTTGTTCCAATAATTTCACTTACACTACCAATCGTTCGAGCATTCCCTTGCGACTTATTAAATCTTGCATACCGATCAGGCACGCTAAAACCATCAGCTGCTAGTGAAGGATCACTTGGGGTCACGAAGTCATCATTGGAGACATCATCCAAATTAATTCCTATCGCATTAATCGCATCAAAATAATTTGAAAAAAGTAATTTTTCCCCTTCATTGTCTAATCCATCAAAACCTAAATCTTGTTTCTCTCTATTCTCTGGGTCATTATCAAAAGCTCTCGTCACCAAAGGACCTAAAGGAACTCTTGCTACATTCGTTTCAGTAGTTGGACGATTACTATTATTAGTTGCTCCTGGTAGTCCATTTTCAAAAAACAATCGAGAATCTTTTAAAATGTCCTCTGAAATGTTTCCTAAGTTGATGTATAAATTTCCAGGTCCAGAAGTAGCCGAACCATCCGCTTTATCCATAAATGGATTCAACATCCAAAATTCAATAAATTCAATATTCGCAGCTTGGAAATCATTCGTATTTAAAGAACGCATGATACCTGCCCATCTAGTTTCTGGACTATTCAATTTTAGATTACCTCCTACATTACTTACCCCTGCCGAGTATGGTGTTCCACCTGGCTCATCAAAATTATAAGGCCCTCTTTCATCTGGACAGTATGCCAAATCAAAAGTGAAAATCGTAGGATTATCAGAAGGAGTTAATTGTCGATTGGTAAAAACCTCTTCCTGAGGAATGGCTGCAGCATAGTTATCTTGATTATCGTTGGCATCTCTTACACTTGGATCTATTCGATACCAACTCAACGCGGCTCTATTGACACCAGTAAGACTATTGTCGATTAGTTCTGACTCTGGGAAAAGTGGGTTATTATTTTGTGCATCATTTTGAGGAACACTCGCAGGAACCCACTCAGTATAAGGTGTTCTTAAATCGAAAGAACTTGTACTTCCTTCAAAATCATCTAAATAAACAGAACCTCCAGTATTCTCATTTCCTTCCGCATCTTGTTGATTAATTGCTTTAGAGTGTCCTGGTCTTAATGCTGCCATTTCAGCAACTAAGCTAACCTTGGAAGGTGCCTTCGTATCAATCAATGGTATCCGATCCACCGCTTTAGTCAACCAAGTAGACTCAGAACTATAGTTCAGATCTAAACCATAAATTTTATTATTAATTGGATCATCTCCGATATTTACCTTTTGGGTAAAAGGTCGCTCGAACAAATTTAAGAAAGTACCTCCTACCGAAAATTTGTCATTTACTTCATAATCTGCTCGTAATCCAACCAAGGTTTTGGTTTGAAATCCGAAGAGCGAATTATCCTCAAAGGAAACTTTAATCGGACTACCTGATGCTAAAATTGCATCATTCAAGATTTTAATTCGACCAATATTATAATCAATTTCATAATCCTGTCCTTCGATCAAAACTTGTGCTCCGGATGTCACGTTTACCGACCCTTGAGGTAGGTTAAATGCACCTAAAGAAATTTCATTAGAAATGGCCGATTTATAAGATCCCTTAATCGTGAATCGATTAAACTCTGGAAACTCCCTCGCAAATACAACTGTCGAATCATATAACATTTGAAACGAGAATTTTGCTTTATCAGCCGCTCCTTCTATTTGATCTACTAATGATGATCCGAATGGCTCCAAAACTGGAAACATAATCCGACCATTTCGGGTATTTATGGTAACATTTTCAACAAAATCAAAAACCCCATCGGGTTGTGGATCACCTTGTACATTCAGGTTATCCATATTAAAAATTCGAAGTAAAGGAATTTGTGCCAAATTTGTTTCAGGTAAAAATCGCTTCAATCCTGCTCCTGGATCATCATAATAAATGTCCAATCTAAAGTCTTCTCGATTCACCTGATATGCTCCAATCGAATACACATTTTTCATCATCAAATCCCAAGATGGAAGATCCGTTCGCTGTGTTGTACTTTTCAACATCTTTGTGAAAATTACATTTTGCGTTATGGAATCCTCGGTTGCAGGAACATCTTCCGCAAGTTCCCCTACTTTATATACTTGGTCTTTTCCCGCATAATTATATTCATAAGAAACGGCAAGAACTTGATCAGGTCTAAGGTTTACATTTACCGAAATAAATCCTAACTCTCCGTTGTACGTATACTCACTTGGATTAAGTAGTCGTGCTCTAACTTTTTCAAAATCTTTAGTTTGCTCAAAGTTAAATTGCCCCGTTACTACTCCAACTGATTTATCCGAAAAACGTGCTTGAGGATGTTCAGCCAAATCTTGATAAATATCATTTGAACTATTTTCAGGTAATTCATCAACTCCAAATACATCTAGGTTTCGAGGAGTTGCAGGTTGACCATAAAACATATTATTGTTCGTGATTTGGTCATACTCTCCCAAATCGGCAAGCGCTACAATATCACGAATTCCCTCTGTTTCATTTCGATCATTGGTTACCCAAACTTCCAATCTTGTAATTCTGGTCAAACTATTGATCGTCGGCATATTTTCTAATGCCTCTTCAAAATGATCTCGGTGATAGTGCGAAAGGAAAAAGTGTCGATTCTCATCATATTCTTCTGCTGTCACTTCAAATTGTTGAACCTGTGCTCCTCCTTGAATTTCGATAGCTTCTCGTCTAGATTTTTGTTGCGAAGCAATTGCGGTCAATCTCAAGTGCCCAAATTGTAGTTCTGTTTTTAGTCCAAACAAACTTTGCGCTCCTTGAATCAAATTACTTCGTAGAGGTAAACTGACATTCCCGGCCTCGATTTTTTTAATAATTTCATCTTCACTAAAAGCATCCGCATCATATTCTAATTTCAATTGATTATCAAAATCAAAAGTGGCTTGGGTATTATAATTTGTAGAAAGTTTTAATTTTTCTCCTATCGATCCTTGTACATTCAACTGAATATTCATATCAAAATCAAATCCACCTTGCTTCTGTTGTCTTTTCGTCAAAATCGGATTTTCGATATTTTGAAAATCCACTCCAAAAGTCAAATCGATATTTCCTTGCGGTTGGATATCTACTTCCGTACCACCAAACAATCGGTTAATTAAGTCCTTATCCAAATCCATTTTCGATAATGGATCCACTTTTCCATTGACACTTGTGTTACTACTCAGTCCCGACAGTTGCCTAAAGTACTCTTGCTCTTCTTTTTTCGTACGCCAATCCATGTATTCATTAAATGTCATGTAGGTCGGCATTCTAAAATAATCGTCACCGATTTTTTCAGAAATGATGTACAAGCCAGATGCAGGATCATATTCTACAGTTTGTTCGATGACACTTGGGTCGGCAAGATCGAAAGGATTAGCGTTTGGATTATTGATGAAATCATCATAACGTTCGTTGAACGGAATAGTATCATTATTGATAATAATCTCTGGAGCAAATGGGTCTTCTAAATTAGAACCTCCTCCAAAGTTAGCAAGCGAGACAGAAATAAATCCAAGTACAAATAGAAAACTAAGTAGTAAGTTTACGTTTTTCATAATTTCTTCATGGGAGATTTTTGGCCTATTCCAAAATGCTGCCCATGTGCCGCGAAAATGGAAGGAAAGGGAAAAATTGATCTGTAATTGCCTCGATTTTTTTGGAAAAGCGATTCAATCACAGAAAGACAATAATTACCTCGTTAGGTTGTCAGAATATATTTTCGAATTGAAGTTGTTTAAAATGTCTGCTGAATTGATAAAACTACATTTTTCTAAACAACTTCATTGATAACGCAACTTTATTGTGTTGCTGTTTTATTAATCTTTTTTTAACAAAAACTAGATTTCAAACCCTAATTGGATTTTTCTAATTTTCATAAAAATATCTACGTTTTGATTTCGACTAAGTTTACTTTTTTTCAATATGTTTTATTGGTGAAAATGAATTCGTAGAATGCTAATTCAATGACAAATTTAATAGCAATTATAAAATTTCGTTTAATTTTTTAATTGAAATTAACCTTGTAATTGATATAGTTATTTTGATGGTTAGGATAGGTTTTTCAATGCTAGTTTTATCATTTCTTCTACGTTACTAATATTAGGTTGTTGCTGTAGAATTTTATTAAGCACTTTTTGAACCTTAATTTTTGGGAATTGTAGAGCTACCAATGCTGATAACGCTTCTTCTCTTATTGTATTGTTAATTGGAGAAATTGACATAGGAGTATCGCCTGATTCTTTAATTACTTTGTCTTTTAAGTCCAAAATAATTCGCTTGGCTGTTTTCGGCCCAATACCTTTTACTTTATTAAATGCTGCCACATTCTCACTCACAATTGCCATTCTAACTTCCTCTACTTTCAAAGATGAAAGTAAGACTCTCGCAGTATTCGTACCGATGCCTGAAACTGAAATCAACAAAACAAACATACTACGCTCTGCTTCTTCCGCAAAACCATAAAGGGTATGGCTGTCTTCTTTTACTTGCAAATGAGTCAAAATTTGGACTTTTTCCAATTTCTCGATCTGCGCATAAGTATTCAAACTGATATTGACATGGTAGCCAATTCCGCCCGTTTCAACAAGTATATAAGTTGGACTTTTGTAGGTGATCTCACCTTTGATATATGCAATCATTTTTTTATTTGAAAATTGGTGGTGAAGGTACAAAATTTTGGGAAAAAGGAATCAGTTTTTAGGTTGGTCGCTGCACGCTCGGTCAGCAGTCAGGTACTTCGTATTTTTATAACTTTTTGATTTCTTCACTATTCTATTTTTTTATAAGAAAAACACCAAATGGGGAATCCCAAAAGCCCCTGACTACTGACCGAGCGTGCAGTAATCAACCTGGCACCTGACTACTTTTTTTTCATATCTTTGCAAAAAAAATTTAATTCAAAATGGAAATAAAAGTTATCAATCGTTCCGTCAATGCCTTACCTCAATATGAAACTTCAGGTAGCGCAGGAATGGACTTAAGAGCAAATATCGAAACGCCAATCCAATTAGGATCACTTGAAAGAATCATTATTCCCACAGGTTTATTTATTGAATTACCCGAAGGATACGAAGCTCAAATTCGCCCTCGAAGTGGATTATCCATCAAAAAAGGATTAAGTTTAGTCAATTCTCCAGGCACTATTGATAGTGACTATCGAGGTGAAATTGGGGTCATCATGATCAATCTTTCTAAAGAAACCCAAACTATTGAACCTTCTGAACGTGTTGCTCAAATGGTTATCGCTCGCTATGAACAAGCTACTTGGGATGAAGTAATCGAACTATCAAAATCTGAAAGGGGTGCAGGAGGATTTGGCAGCACAGGCAAAAAATAATGGTAAATGATTGGTTAATTAAACATTACCTTAGAATACTCGTTTAAAAACTTCAAACGTTAATCATTTACACAAAAACATTCTTGGAGATTATCTCAAAAAGCATGACTAACCATTGTCCGTTAAGCCTTAACCATTAATTTTTTAGATATGAAATTGGTTTTTAAAACATATACTTTTCTCTTTCTGCTGTTTGGCGGAATGTTCTTTTCATTCGATGCTCAAGCACAAAAAACTTATTCGGAAGAAGAAGTAAATACTGAGAAAATATTCATTGAAGCTAGCCGAGAGAAAATTTTAGGAAATTACGAAAACGCAGTTGTCCTTTACAAAGAAGTGCTCAAACGTGATAAAAACAATCATGCGGCAGCTTACGAATTAGCAAGAATGTACGATGTTCTCGATAAAGATGACAAAGCTGAAAAGGCAATCAAAATGGCGATCACTCTTGATAAGTCAAATGAATGGTATCAATCTTTCCTCGCAGATCTTTATGAAAAAATGAGAAAAGATGAAGAAGCTGCAGAAGTTTTTGGTGACTTAGTGAAGCAATATCCAGACAATGAATATTTTTATCAAAAGCAAGCTTACTTTTTAGTGCGCTCAAAAAACAATGCTCAGGCGATAAAAGTCTACGATAAAATCGAATCTAAATTTGGTTTATCAGAAGAATTGATTGGAAAAAAACAT
>CAYGRM010000150.1:0-14865 GCA_964352225.1 uncultured Saprospiraceae bacterium
ACGGAAACACAGAATTCGTCATCATCAAACTCTCCGAAAACGCATTCTGATTCAATCCCAAATCCTCTCCAACTGCATTAAAAAAATGCGTCATATTTTCCGTAGCCATATTCCCCGTCAAATCATCCTTAGCCATAGGACATCCTCCAAACCCACGAATCGCTCCATCAAATCTCATACAACCACTTTCGTAACCAGCTTCTACTTTTTCTTTCCAATTATGTGGTTGGGTATGTAAGTGAGCTCCAAACTCAATATGAGGATAAGCAGGAATCAAATTAGAAAACAAATAGCGAATCGTCTGTGGATTAGAAACCCCAATCGTATCAGACAAGGAAAAAATTCTAATCCCGATTTGGTCTAATTTATCCACCCATTTTTGAACAATTTCTACATTCCACTCATCCCCATACGGATTTCCAAAACCCATCGAAATGTAAACGACCATTTCTTTTCCATGCTTAACACATAGTTCCTGAATCGATTTTACTCGATCCAAAGATTCTTCAATAGTAGCATTAGTATTACGTAGTTGGAAAGTTTCTGAAATAGAGAATGGATAACCCAAATATTTTATTTCTGGATGTTGGATGGCATCATTTGCCCCTCTCCGATTTGCCACAATAGCTAATAATTTTGAGGAATCTTCAGTCAAATTTAATTGACTTAAAACCTCCGCTGTATCTTTCATTTGAGGGATAGCTTTGGGAGAAACAAAGCTCCCAAAGTCAATCGTATCGAAACCAACTTCTAATAACTTATTGATATATAGGATCTTTTTTTCCGTCGGAATCCATTCTTTGATTCCTTGCATAGCATCTCGTGGGCACTCTATTAATTTAATCATATCGGGCATTTGGTTAAGATCACAAATATAGTTTTTTTTCCAAAATGAATTTGAACAGAATTAATCTTATGATGTTGTTTATTTACTTACTTTTGTGAAGTTAAAATCAATATTTTATGAATAAAAATATCATCACCGTCATAGGCTTCGTTCTTTTTCTTGCAGGAATGTATGCACTTTCCTTAAGTCTAGTGGGAGCAAAGTTTACTCCATTATTATTTTTAGAAAAATTAGGAGGTACCGCCTCTTTCTTCATCAAAATCTTAATGGTTTTAGTAGGAGTTTTACTGATTTTTCTTTCTCGAACTACTACCGAAATACCCAACGATTAATATAGTTCTTTGGAAATCCAACTGCTAAATAAATAGGATAATTGATCCTTGAAGTTGAGCCATCTTTTTCATTTTTTCCAAAAATAATTCGACCATATTAATTCTATAATATTTTCGATTACCAAATCGTACAAATAAGATAATATCTCCTTCGGAGGCTAAAACCTAAATTTTTATCCCTAATACGACCCCAACGTTATCAAACTCCCCTTGTCGAAATGAACCAACCACATCCAATCTAAATAGTCTAAAAATTTTAATGCCGATATTATCAATGCCAAAATAAACCTCGGTATAATCCTTTTGAGACTCCGTATATAAAAAGTTAACCCCAACCGCAGTTTGCCAACCAAGCTTTCTAATCATAGGAATTTTATCCATAAAAAAACCATCAAAATGATGTTGGTAATGTGCCTCCACAAAACTCCCCGCGGTACTATTCAAATAATAAGGTAATTGTAAAAACGAGTTAGCATATACATTCGGATTTCCAATAAAAGTTTCATTCCCACCAAAGTGTTGGAAGTCCACTACTTGCATTCTTTTTTTATTAAAAAAAGTACCTGCTTTGATATTAAATTCAGAATGTCCGTGAACTCCCATCCCAATATAATCTTCTGAAATAGACAAAGTCACTTTGTCAAAACCAGAGAAATTATCATTAATTGGAATCGCTTTTTGGTAACCAATTCGGAAAGTAGGATATTTTGATCCCATGATATATTTTCGATCAGGATAGGTTAAATACTTTTGAGCAAACCGAATCCGGACACTCGCATCGATATAAAATATAGAATGTTCGTCAAATGTAAAGTCCTCTAATTCAGCGACTTGTGGTTCATTTATTTCATATAGATCATCTTTCTTTTCCCAACTATATTGAGTATTGACTTCTAAAGGAGAACGTTGAGCGTACTCTGATGATATTTGAATGCGCAATCCATTTCGAATTTCTCTACCAAAATTAAAATAGACAAAATCTCGATTGTACAACTTCATCAGGTTCTTCTTGTCCCACAAATTATACATCGCTGAAAGCAATGGCCCAATCGGATTATCGCTATTAAACTGCATCACTTCTCTCCCACCCGACAAGTATAATCGAGAAAAATTAGTGGCATTGAATTGTCTAAAAAAAGTGAATCGAGCTCTTAATTTTTCATCTGCAAATCCATATTGAATTTTTGGATTGATAAAATAATAACTCAAATTTCGCTCTTCAAAAGCTTTTCGATAATTAAAATCCAAAGAAATAATTCCGCCTTGAACAGGGTTAAATTGAAAAGTAGAAACGGGGGCTCGAATACTAAATGATTTTCGTTTCCAAGAATTCCGATAAGAATATCCAAACAAAATATTGGTGAGTTTGAACTTATTATTTTTTTGATCTATCGAGTCTTTGTATTCTTTCGAATCCCAAATTTCAGCCAAACTATCTTTTTTAACATAGTCAGAGCTTTCCTCCTCAGTCAATGGAATGGGACGTGACGTTTTCCAATATTCCAAAGTCTTTTCGTTCGCCCCTTTTTCAAAAACTAAAACTTCATTATCAAAAAATTTATCTTCATAACTTGGATTGATATTGTAGTTTTTAAAAATGCCCGTAAAATCTCCTTTTAATTTAAATCCAAAATATCCCCCTGTGAAAGAGATTGTTTGAGAAAACATTCTCCACACATCTGGTTCAGCAACTGGAACATGAAGTTGCTTTAGCCACATCGTATCAACTGCAGCCTGTTTCATTGATTTAGCGGTGAGAAAAAGTTCGGTAGATTGGATGACCCAAAGTTTATCTACGATATAAATTATACCACCATAAGTTGGATCTTCTTTTCGCTTGGGAAGGACTTCAATCTTATTGACTAGTAAGCCTTGATCATCATAAAAAGTACCTAATAATTTATAGCGATAATAATTCATAGCATTATTCGCAATGGGTGAAACAACTTCCCGATTGGAAAAATAAAGCGCAGAATTTTTATATAAATTAAAATCCATTTCCGATGCTCGATTAAAACTAAAACCGTTGTCATCACCACTCACTTTTGAGGAGGTCATTATTTCTTTGTATTGATCGGGTTGTTTGAAATTTAAGATAGCTTCAGATTCCGACAAATAAACAATGCCTTGTCGATTGGAATCTAATTGACCTCCAAGATCTCCTACGTCTTGCCCAAGAATTTTTTGAGGAGCATCCAGTAACTTAATCCCACCTTTGATATAAACATTACATTGATATTGTTGCACTTGCTCTTTATAATATTTTCGCTTTCGTTGCGCTTGTCGAATGATCGCATAAGCAGGATCTTCCGCATCAGCAGCAACAACAATTTCATTCAAACCAAAAGACTCCGCCTCCAAAACAACATCTAACCTAACTACTTGATTATCAACGACTAATGTTTCTACTTTTTGCTTAAATCCTACGAATTGAAAGACTAGTTGATACGTTCCTTTTGCTAATTCGAACTCATAATTTCCTTCAATATTTGAGGTCGTACCATTGGTCGTGCCTTGCACATAAATACTGGCAAACGGTAAAGGTTCTCCATTCGAATCAGTCACTTTACCAGCAACTTGAGCAGATGTATATATAATGTTGGAAAAAACAAAGAAGAGGAGGTACAGGTATTTCATTCTAAAAGTTTAATGAGTTTTCGAGTAGAAAAACGAACTTATGAAATCAAAGGTTGGAAACAAAAGATAAGATCCGTTTTCATAAATGTTTAACGGATTTGTTGGTTAGAAGTTATTAAAGTGTGAATTTTTTTTGCCGCAGATTAGGCTGATTTTTTATAATTCTCCTGTTCTTCCTTAACAACTGTTCTCGTCAATCTTTATAATCAGCGCCTTCTACGGCAAAAAAAATCAAATATCTTCCGTTGGCTTTTCCCGCTCCAAAAATTTCTCATGAATAATATCTTGAATCGGGCGATTCTCAATTTTACTATCCAACCAAGAGACAATATCTAAATATAAAAATGGTCTTTTCTCGAAAGGTGCTTCCCTTAATTTCAAAAAGTTATCTCGCAATTCGATAAACTCATTTTTCAAATTCTCCTTTTTGATGCGTGGAATTTTTCTAATAAATTTTAAAATCTCTTTTTGCACCATTTCCAAATCTTTCATCTTCGTCAAAAATCGATAAACTGATTTCACTTGATACTCTACTAGCATATCGTTTCCTAAATTAAAATGTGCGATCAAGCAAAGTATCCTCGCAAAACATTGGATGTCTTCACGAAAATCAGGACTTTTTTGGTTGATGATTTCATTCAAATAATCAATCGACTTTTCATCATCACCACTCCCAAAATACATACAAGCGATTTTGTAATTAAAAACCATTATTCGATGATCATCCCAATTATACTCATTGGAAGTTAATTTTTCTTTCAACCTCGGCACCCACTTCAACCCTTCGGTAAAAGTACCTTCCAAATAGTGCAAATTGATTCGATTGAGATAAAGATAAATATGTAAAAGACTATCAACATTATCAGATTTTTTTTGATAGTACTTTTCTCCAAGCTCTTCTAATACTTTTAGCCCTTTGGAAAATTTTCTATGATGCTGAGCCAAGTAAAGCGCATTCAAAGAGTTATGCATTGCCTTCAGATAAAGTGGCAATTCCATCTCGATCATTTTTGGACGAGCATTAAAAAGTGCTACCCACTTTTGGGCATATTTATAGTAATTTAAAAAGTCTTGAGTCATGAAAAAATACCAACCATAGGCTTGATACAAATACATTTTTTCAAAAAAACTTAAATCTTCGACGTCAAAATCTGGTAAGTTAGAATAGAAAAATTCTTTAACAAATAAGTATTCCTCCTCGCTCCGAACATATCCAACTTTCAGATACAATCCATATAATTTAACTCCCAAATTGGACAAATCATTTTTTTGAACTGCCCTTCGACTTACTTTGGCAGACTCAATCGTCAATTCCTCCGCTCGGGTATCAATACCTCGGGTAATGTGCTGCGACTCAATATGTTTCTCAAACTCTAAAATAGATAATCGTAAGGCATCTAATTTTGAAACTTTAGCTAGTGATTTCGCTTTATCAAGTATCTCTAAGCTTTGTCGATAAAGTCCTTTGTTGTACAAAATCCGAGCATAGTCAAATCGCTCTCGAATTTCGATATCTGGATTGCTCGATCGATGTTGCAAGCGAAGAGCGACCAGTAATTGTTTGTAAAGGTGGGCCTTCAAATTGGAGATTTGTCGCTTCTTGATTCCTGGATTTTTTTTCAAAATTAAGTCTTCATCGTACTTTTTTTGTTTATCCAAAAAATCAAATAATTGCAAAAACAACACCTCTGAATTGGCTTGATTCCGATTTACCCAGAGTCTGAATTGTCTTTTTTCAGTCTTAGTAAGTGATTTAATCAACTGAATTAAATAATCAGTTTGTTGCTTTGGCATTGTAATTAATCATTTTACAACTCATTGAAAACCAATAAGTTACAACTGTTTTTTAAAAAATACTAACTGTAACAACTACCTTTTTAAATAGTGTAAATAGATGTTATAAGAATATCTTTGAGAAGATACAAACATACATTTTTTCTGATTAAATCAGATTTATCTCAATTAATTTTCACTTAAAATTTAAAACTCCAATAATTTATTTTTTAAGACCGAAATAAAAACAAAATTTATGACTTCTGATCAAATTTATATTTTCGACACGACCCTTCGAGACGGCGAGCAAGTTCCAGGCTGCAAATTAGATACTGAGCAAAAAGTTGTGATTGCACTAGAATTAGAAAAGCTCAATGTTGATGTGATTGAAGCAGGATTTCCCGTTTCCAGTCCCGGAGATTTCAAGTCAGTCAATGAAATTTGTAAGGCAGTCAAAACTCCGATCATCTGTGGTTTATCGAGAGCAGTTGAGAATGATATCAAAGTTGCTGCAGAAGCATTAAAAAATGCTGCCAGACCTCGAATTCATACCGGGATTGGAACATCAGATTTACACATTTTTGCTAAATTAAATTCTACTCGTGAAAAAATAATTGAGCGAGCAATTGGGGCAGTCAAATATGCGAAATCATTTGTCGAAGATGTGGAATTTTATGCAGAGGATGCTGGTCGAACTGATAATGAATATTTAGCAAAAGTAATCGAAGCTGCCATTGGAGCCGGAGCAACAGTCGTAAATATCCCCGACACAACTGGGTATTGCATGCCCGCTGAATATGGCGAAAAAATAAAATTCCTTAAAGAAAATGTAAAAAATATTCACAAAGCCATCATCGCTACTCATTGCCATAATGATTTGGGATTAGCTACCGCAAATTCAATTGCAGGAATTCAAAATGGTGCTCGACAAATAGAATGTACTATCAACGGAATCGGCGAACGAGCCGGAAATACATCACTTGAAGAAGTAGTAATGATCATGCGTCAGCATAGTTACATGAATCTTCATAGCAATATAAATACGAAATTATTATACCCCATGAGTCAGCTTGTTTCTGAAAAAATGGGAATCAACGTTCAACCCAATAAAGCGATAGTTGGAGCAAATGCATTTGCCCATTCTTCAGGAATTCATCAAGATGGAGTAATCAAGAAACGAGAAGTTTATGAAATTATGGATCCCAAAGATGTGGGTGTAGAACAATCATTAATTGTATTGACCGCAAGAAGTGGACGAGCGGCACTAGCTTATCGAGCGAAACAAATCGGTTTTAATGTTACCAAAAAAGAGTTGGATGTTTTGTACAAAAAATTTCTAACGCTTGCCGATAAAATGAAAGAAGTAGGAGAAGATGAATTATATCAATTATGCGTAACTAATTTAGCAAGGGTTCCTTCTTCTCACTAAATATCAACTTAGACTTAAGAATGTACGTTCAATAATTATATTTGGTTAGGTTGTCGGGCTCATGAAAGCCCGACTTTTTTTTTGAAAAAACCTTTTGCAATGGGAATAACGAATATCGAACAAGGAACAAGGATTTGAGAATTTTGACGATACTTCTCATAGTAAATACAAAGCTAACATCGTCAAACTTCTCAAACCCTTGTTCCTTGTTCTTAAATCGATATTCAAAAAGTCATAACTTCATAATATGAAAAAAACATTATTCGATAAAATTTGGGAACAACACGTCGTCGATACTGTCGATGGTGGTCGCAATATTTTATACATTGACAAACACTTCATCCATGAAGTCACTAGCCCTCAAGCTTTTGCCGGTTTGGAAAAACGTGGAGTCCCTTTGTTTCGAAAAGAAAAAATTGTGGCAACCGCAGATCATAATGTTCCCACCCTAAATCAACATTTACCCATCGTTGATCCACTTTCGAGAACACAGGTAAATACTTTAATTGAAAATTGTGAAAAATTCGGAATTGAATTGTATGGTTTGGGGCATCAATATCAAGGTATAGTTCATGTCATTGGACCAGAATTAGGAATTACCCGACCAGGTATGACCATTGTTTGTGGAGATAGCCATACCTCTACTCATGGTGCATTTGGAAGTATTGCTTTTGGTATCGGAACTAGTCAGGTCGAACAAGTAATGACTACTCAATGCTTGTTATTGGAAAAACCAAAGCGAATGCGCATCACGATAGATGGTGAATTGCAAAATGGCGTTTTATCAAAAGATATTATTTTATACATTTTATCAAAATTAACTGCCTCGGGCGGAACTGGTTATTTCATCGAATATGCAGGCTCAACCATTCGATCCCTTTCGATGGAAGCTCGAATGACCATTTGTAACATGAGTATAGAAATGGGTGCTAGAGGTGGATTAATCGCTCCCGATGAAAAAACTTTTGATTATATCCGTGGTCGAAAATTTGCGCCACAAGGCGAACAATTTGAAGAAGCCGTTGCCTTTTGGAAAACGCTATTCACCGATGAGGACGCAGAGTTTGATCAAGAATATCACTTCCAAGCCGAAGACATTGCACCAATGGTAACCTATGGTACCAATCCAGGAATGGGTATAAAAATTAATGAAGCCATTCCAGCTGCAACTGACTCTTCTAATACTAAATCATACGACAAATCACTAGAGTACATGAATTTCCAGACAGGTAATTCATTAATTGGGCAAAAAGTAAATTATGTTTTCATCGGAAGTTGTACCAATTCCAGAATCGAAGACTTACGCCTCGTCGCTGATTTTGTCAAAGGAAAATCGAAGGCTGACAATACAACTGTTTGGATTGTTCCTGGATCAAAGCAAGTACAATTGCAAGCACAAAAAGAAGGATTAGATAAAATATTTGAAGCAGCTGGATTTGAATTACGCGAGCCTGGTTGCTCTGCTTGCCTGGGAATGAATGAAGATAAAATCCCGAAAGGCGAGTACTGTATTTCCACTTCTAATCGTAATTTTGAAGGTCGACAAGGTCAAGGTGCTCGAACAATTTTGGCGAGCCCATTGATGGCTGCAGCGACTGCTGTGACTGGAAAAATTGTTGATGTAAGAGAATTGTTATAATCCCTACTCCTGTGGCACGGCTCAAAGCCGTGTCACGGGTATTCGGAAGAAAAAAATAATTTTCATCTTAAAAATCCATGACCCAGTTTTAGAACTGTGGCATGACGTAAAGTAATAAAATGGAAAAATTCACCAAACTAAAAACCACCGCTGTCCCACTTCCAATGGAAGACATTGACACCGATCAAATCATTCCAGCTCGTTTTTTAAAAGCTACGACCAGAGAAGGATTTGGAAATAATTTATTTCGCGATTGGCGATATAACCAAGATGAGTCACCCAAAGATTTTATTCTAAATAATAAAACTTACGGCGGGGAAATATTAGTCGCAGGCAAAAATTTTGGTTGTGGTTCAAGCCGAGAGCATGCAGCTTGGGCGTTATATGATTATGGATTTAGAGTAGTAGTGTCCAGTTTCTTTGCCGATATTTTCAAAGGTAATGCTTTAAATAATGGACTTTTACCTATAACTGTTACACCCAAGTTTTTAAACGAACTATTTTTAAGTATTGAACAAAATCCAAAAACTGACGTAATTGTAGACTTAGAAGCCCAAAGAATTACTATCTTGGATAGTGGAAAATTTGAGGATTTTGAAATCGATCCTTATAAAAAACTGTGCCTCATTAATGGATATGATGATATTGATTATTTGATTTCCAAAAAAGATAAGATTGAGGCATTCGAGAAATCGCAAGTAATTTTTTAAATAAAAAAGAGATTAACCAAATATAAATTTAACCAACCCATGGAAAAAAGAATCGCAGTTTTAGCAGGCGATGGCATTGGGCCTGAAGTAATCAAACAAGGTAAAAAAGCACTAGATGCCATCGGGGCAAGATTTGATCACAAATTTACTTATTGCCATGCCGATGTCGGAGCTATCGCCATCGACCATACTGGTGACCCATTGCCAGAAGCAACTTTAGCAACTTGTATCGAAGCCGATGCTATATTATTTGGAGCAATTGGCGATCCGAAATATGATAATAATCCTGATGCAAAAGTTCGACCAGAACAAGGACTTTTAAGGTTAAGAAAAAGCCTTGGATTGTTTTGCAATATCCGTCCAGTAGCTACTCATCCAAATTTATTGCACCTCTCTCCGCTCAAACCAAAAAATATTGACGGTGTTGATCTGGTTATTTATCGAGAGTTGACAAGTGGAATTTACTTTGGTGAAAAATATTTAAGTGAGGATGGAATGTTTGCTTTTGACAAATGTGAATACCATGTTATGGAAATAGAGCGCATCGCTCATTTGGCATTCAAAGCTGCCATGAATCGCAGAAAAAAAGTGACACTTATTGACAAAGCCAACGTGTTGGAAACCTCAAGACTTTGGAGAAAAACCGTTCGAGAAATTTCAAAAGAATACCCTGAAGTAAATTTAGATTACATGTTTGTAGATAATGCAGCCATGCAGATGATTATTGCACCAAAGCAATTTGATGTAATTCTAACTAGCAATATGTTTGGTGATATTATCTCAGACGAATCAAGTGTCTTGACTGGTTCATTGGGTATGTTGCCATCTTCTTCGATTGGGGAGAAAACATCCTTGTTTGAACCTATTCATGGTTCTTTTCCTCAGGCTGCTGGTAAAGATATCGCCAATCCAATTGGAACCATCCTTTCGGTAGCCTTAATGTTGGAAACCTTTGAAATGCATCAAGAGGCTAGAGCAGTTCGAAATGCAGTAGCCTATTGTTTGACAAAAGGAATAGGAACTCCTGATCTTCATCCAGATATAGAATATACTTGCTCTCAAATGGGAGATATTATTTCAGCTTGGATAGAGGATGATAGATTGAATGAAGCAAAAATATCTGATAGCGTTTCAACCATAATTTAAATCAACTAAGTTTTCTATTTCAAAAAAATCCTTGCATTTCAAAAAAGTGCAAGGATTTTTTTTGTTATTGAGTTAAAATTAGAAAATGGAATATGGAACCAAGCATCGAATTTACCCAAGAGAAATATTTTATCGGCATGTCCATCGAAATGTCCCTGATTGAGAATAAAACATTTCAACTTTTCAGCACATTTATGCCACGAAAAAAAGAGATTGTTGCCCCAATAAATAATGATGTTTATGATTTAATCATTTATCCAAAAGATTATTTTTTAGATTTTAATCCAGTTGCAAAATTTAAAAAACATGCTTTGGTCGAAGTCCCAAATTTCGATAATCTCCCCAAAGGAATGGAATCTTTAATTTTGCCCAAAGGAAAATATGCAGTTTTCTCTATCAAAAGTCATATTCCTAATCCTGAAGTTTTTAAGTATATCTATTCCAAGTGGCTCCCGAAATCCTCTTTCCAGTTAGACGACAGACCTCACTTCGACATCCTAAGCGAAAAGATCCAACAAAAAGCGCCAGACGCTATTCAAGAAATTTGGATTCCTATTTCTCCAAAATAAAAATTCATTCAATTAAATCTTTTGCAATGAAAAAGGCAATTCGTAATTTCCCCCTCTAATTCAGAATAATGTTGGGAAAAAAGAACTTTTATATATCACTCACCTTAGTTTTTATTTTTTTTACTTCCTACACTTGGGGGCAAAAAAATAACGATTATCCAGATGTCGACATCATTGTCATCGAAGATTTATTACAAGGCAATGAAGATATTGATGCGAGTGATTTAGTATTTGTCTTTGAAAGTTTACAGGCCTTTGCTCAAAGTCCTTTGAATCTGAATACGGCATCCATTGCTGATCTAGAAGAACTTTTCCTACTTAACCAACTCCAAATTCAAGAGTTTTTTATCTACAAAAAAAAGGTAGGTGAGCTCATTTCTATTTATGAACTGCAAGCAATTCCCGGTTTTGATTTAAAAACCATCAGAGCTATTTCACCTTTTATAAAAGTTAGTGGCGAAAAAGATTACCAAAAATCAATTGGTTCAATGCTCGCAGAAAGCAATCGAAACTTGCAAATGAAATGGACACGACCACTCGAACTGGAGCGAGGTTTTACCATTAGACCAAATGCAGAAAGTCCTGCCTTTGAAGGATCGCCTGATCGATTTTTGATGAGAATGAGAGGCCGATTCGAAAATAAATTAAGTTATGGATTTACTGCTGAGAAAGATACAAGAGAAGCGTTTTTTAGAGGAAGTAATAAGCATGGCTTTGATTTTTACTCTGCACATATTTTCTTGAATGATTATTCAAGTCGAATAAAAAGCTTGGCCTTGGGTGATTTTTCAGTTAGTTTGGGGCAAGGGTTAATTGCTTATTCCGGTTTTGCGAATGGTAAAAGTTCAGAGGTGTTAAAAGTAGATCGGAACCGCAGAACTTTAAGGAATTTCTCTTCCTTGAATGAAATTTTATTTTTTAGAGGTGTGGGAGCAACGATTGGTTTATCCAAAAACTTAGAAGTGACTGCCTTTGGTTCTTATCGAAGAGTTGATGGAAATGTTTTCGAAAATGACTCCACCGATATTGATTTTCAAGAATTCGAAATCCTCACTAGCTCACTCCAACTTTCTGGTTTCCACGCCACCGTAGGTGAAATTGAAGATGAAAAACAAATTGGCCTACTTCAAACTGGGGGAAAAATAAAATACCAAAAAAATACTTGGCATGTTGCCTTAAATTCGATTTATCATCAGTTGGACAAACCACTTAATCGAAGTGATCAACCTTATAACCAATTCACTTTTAGAGGGAATAAATTATTCAACATAAGTATGGATTATGGTTTTCTCATTCAAAACTTTAAGTTTTTTGGAGAAACTGCCACTAGTCAAAATGGTAGTGTTGCATCGGTAAATGGTGTATATATTGGTTTAGATCGTCGAGTGAGCATGTCCATTTTACATCGACATTTGCCCGCAGATTTTCATGCTTTAAATAATCGACCCTTCGCCGAGACCACCCAAGGAGCTAACGAAAATGGGCTATTCTTAGGGTTACAATTAAACTTAAATAAAAATTGGGATTGGCGATTTTACTTCGATACTTGGAAGCATCCTTGGTTAAGATTTAATGTAGATGCTCCTTCCAAAGGAGTAGAATATTTTACGCGATTGACTTACAAACGTAAGCGAAGAATGGAAGCTTATCTACAGTTTAGAAATGAAATTAAAGGTAGAAATGCTCCTGGAAATGAGACTCCCATTGATTTTATTACGGATAATACGAGGACTCAATTTAGAATTCATATTTCAAATTCGGTCAGTAAATCTATCGTTTTGCGTACTCGTGCGGAATGGTCATTTTTCGATAACGAGGTGGAACAATCTAAGCAGGGATACATGCTTTATCAAGATGTAGTTTTTAAATCAAATCAATTTCCGCTTTCCTTAACTTCTCGATTTGCTATTTTTGACAATGATTTTGATACCAGGATTTATGCCTTCGAAAATGATTTGTTATACACCTTTTCTATTCCAGCTTACTCGGGTAGAGGAACTCGTTTTTATTTAAATCTGAGATATCGACCTCATCGAAAATGGACGATCGAGGCAAGGTATGAACGTACTTTTTTGAACTTAGAAAAATTCTTAGTTGATGATTTTCTAGTTGCTCCTACTGGAATTGGAAGTGGGAATAATTTTATTGAGGGAAATATTCGCTCCGCCTTTGAAATGCAGGTACAATATCAATTTTAGGAGGAACTATTTTTAATCATCAATCACAATGGTACTTAAAAAATTTCCAGCACCAATACAAAATGTTCCTTCCAAATAATAGCCTGATAAAACTCCCTCCGCATACCAATCATAACATCCATCTCCAAAGAAAAGACAATCCTCAGCATCCTCATCAATCGTAAATTCATAAAACCCATCAATGTAAATATCAATCGGTTCATCCGTTCGATTATCAAAACATTGATCGCCAACTTCTTGCCTACAACTAGACGTAAAAATTACGAACACTAAAGCGATGGAGAAAAATAATCCTGGAAATTTTCTGAGCAGGGAAGTCGTGTAATTTTGTATCATATCCTTTTTTCCAACAAATTAATTGAGAAAAAGGAAGAGACCAATTATAGTCACCTCTTTAACTTAAACTTTAATAGTCGTTAAAGGTTAGTTAATTGAAATAGAAAACCTTTCAGAATCTGAAATTCTGAAAGGTTTAATTCTATTAAAAAAAAATCTAGTGAGATCGCTCAAATTTTTCATCCAATGAAAAATTTCCAGCACCTGCTAAAAAGATCGCTAAATAACCTACCATGTACATAAAACCTTTTTCTACTTTCATAAATGGATCACCAAAATGAACATAGAAAACTGCAACTGCCATGGTGAAAAATAAAAAGAACGCAGCCCATCGAGTAAATAAACCAAGGATCAAAAAAATACTGCAAAGCACCTCAGAAAACACTACTAGAGCTAGACTCATTTTGGGGCTAAATATTCCCAAAAACTCCATGAATTTTATTTCATCTCCACTTATAAATCTCATCAACTTTCCCCATCCATGACCAAATACCATCGAGAATCCGAGCCCAAGTCTTAAGACCAGAAATGCGGCATCATCCAAAAATTCATCTTTAATTGTGTCAAAAGGTTTTCGTAAATCCATCGTTTTGTTCTTTTTTTTAAATAATAATTCCTCAAAATATGCTTTTTTTTGTAAAAAAAGGATTCAAAATTTATTAGGAATTGTTTCTACTTTTGCGGCATGCTTCCAAAGTCAGAATTTTCAAAAAACGTTTTAACAGTCTTGACCGGAACTGGCATGGCACAAGCCATTACCATACTCTTCTCTCCTATTCTGACTCGAATTTTCACCCCTGAGGAATTTGGAATTTTTTATCTTTTTAGTGCGCTCGCTGACATTTTAGTCATCGTTGCTACTGGTCGATATGAATTGGCTATTCTTATTCCCAAAGATGAAAAAGAAGCAGCCAACACTTTTTGGTCAGCAGGTTTTTTAGCTACGATTTTCAGCCTTTTACTTTTTATTTTTATTTATTTTTTCAATTCCAATATTGGTTTATGGCTGCGTGAACCTAAAATTTCTCCATGGTTATATTGGCTTCCTCCTTTCCTTTTGATTCGGGGCTGGATGATTTCATTTCATTATTGGCATAATCGACACAAGCGATTTAAGGTGATCACAGGAAGTAAAATTGCGGAATCCTCAACGAATGTCGGTTCAAGAATTGGCTTGGGTATTTTAAATTTTGGAACGGGAGGATTAGTCATTGGAACCATCCTTGGTCGATTGGCTACGCTGATCACC
>CAYGRM010000151.1:0-8983 GCA_964352225.1 uncultured Saprospiraceae bacterium
GTCTTGAAAACCGACGTACCTTAACGGGTACCGGGGGGTTCGAATCCCTCCTTCTCCGCTAAAAAAAGCCTCGTAGACGAAATGTTTGCGGGGCTTTTTAGTTTAATAGGTGTTAAATATTTTTTCTAAAACCTTCCATATTCCAACACAAAAAAATCATCATGAAAAATACCTTCCTTCTTCTATTCATTATATCAATTTTCTTCTTAGCATGTGGCGCTCCCTCTAGTCCAGATTCCAATCAACTAAATTCTAAAAATGAACAAGAGGAAATAAAAGAGCCAGAGGAAAAAGTGATTTCAATGCCCGGATCAAATCAAACCTCTCTTTATAATTATGAAGAACCCTTGTTAACTATGAATTTGCCATTAGCACTTTTAGAGATTTCAGGTTTGAGTTATTATCCTAAAACGAATCAACTTCTAGCAGTAAATGATGAGCGAGGTTGGATTTTTTTTCTAAATGTTACGACAGGGGAAGTAGAAGATAGGGCAACTTTTAGTGGGAATGGAGATTTTGAGGGGATCGAATGGATTGGTGAAAAAATTAGTATAGTAAAAAGTAATGGGAACATTCACTTTTTTGATATCGGAAAAAAGGAAGCAGATGAAACGATTAAAACTGACCTTAAGCCATCTAATGATATCGAAGGGTTAGCATTCGATGCTGCTACTAATCAATTATTGTTGGCTTGTAAAGGAAACCCTAATCTTGGAAAATCAGATAAGTACAAAAAAGTTAAAAATATCTACAGTTTTGATTTAGGTAAAAACGAATTAAATCCAGCGCCCTTTTTGAGTGTGGAGGATGATGTTTTAGAAGATTATGTCAAGGATTTTAGCGATAAAAATGATTTTTCTAAAAAGAAAAAGAAAAAACTCAAAGGAAGAGTGAATGATTTTTCTCCATCAGGAATTGCGATTCACCCGAAGACTAAAGCTTTCTATATGATTTCTTCGCAAGGGAAATTATTGATAATTTTTAATCAAAATAAAGAATTACAAGAAGTAGTTTTTTTGGACGAAAACTTACATCGGCAGCCTGAAGGAATCTGTTTTGCGCCAAATGGAGATTTATTTATCAGTAATGAGGGCAAAGGGTTAGGTGCAAAAATTATGAAGTACAATCAAGTAAATTAATTCTTATTTTTTTTCAAAAAAAGAAAAAAGATTTGCTAAATATTTAAAAATTATTTTATGTTTGCAGCCGCAAAATTAGAAATTAATTTTTTGGTATTTTATTTGCAAAGGGAACAATATATCACAAGCCGGTGTAGCTCAGTTGGCCAGAGCAGCTGATTTGTAATCAGCGGGTCGGCGGTTCGAATCCGTCCACCGGCTCTTAAAAAAAGACCTTCTTAACTTAATTGTTGAGAAGGTTTTTTTTTGTGAATATTGAAATTTTAGGTTTCATAAAACTCGGCTACCTGAGGTTTAAAACTATCGGCACTCGCCATCAACCAATAAGGTTTCCAATTCGAAGGAACAGTTTCTTCAATTAACAAACAGCCTTCTTTCAGATAAGGATAAACTTCATCATATCTCAAAATTTCCTTATTCGTAATTCTTCGATATATGTGATGCCTTCTAATTTGACTCATATCATCCAATCCAGCAGCAGCTAATAATTCTACAAAACTATGAACTGTTTCATTTTGATAATTTGCAACCCGCTCTTTTTTATCTGAAACAACTAATCCAGCAACCAACTCAGGATCTTGAGTTGCCACACCGGTGGGACAATTGTTTTTATTACATTCCAAAGCTTGAATGCATCCTAGGGCCAACATCATAGCTCTTGCGCTATAACACGAATCTGCCCCCAAAGCCATCGCTTTAAAAATATCAAAAGCAGTTATAATTTTTCCAGAGGTAATTATTTTAATATGTTTTTTCAATCCAAAACCAACCAAAGCATCGTAAGCGAATGCTAAACCCTCTCGAAAAGGAGTTCCAACACTATTTGAAAATTCTAACGGAGCAGCTCCCGTTCCACCTTCACCACCATCTACAGAAATGAAATCAGGATAGATTTTAGTTTCATTCATTGCCTTACAAATAGCTAAGAATTCACTTTTGTGTCCTATGCATAATTTGAATCCAACAGGTTTTCCATTAGACAATTCTCGCATTTGTTGCAATAATTTTAAAAGACCAACTGGAGTGCTAAAAGCCTTATGATAAGGTGGAGAATTGACATCCATACCGGGATCAATACCTCTAATTTTAGCTATTTCTGGCGTATTTTTTTTTGCAGGTAAAATTCCTCCATGCCCTGGTTTTGCTCCTTGCGAAAGCTTGAGTTCAATCATTTTGATGCTAGGCTCAGCAGCGCGTTTTTTAAATTGCTCAGGGTCAAAATTTCCATCTTTTGCTCGGCTGCCAAAGTAACCTGTTCCAATCTGATAAATTAAATCTCCACCATGTTTTAGATGATAAGGACTAATTCCTCCTTCCCCTGTATTGTGAGCAAAATGTCCAATTTTAGCTCCACCATTCAATGCCTCAATTGCAGCACTACTTAGTGAACCAAAACTCATGGCACTCACGTTAAAGATGGCTGCAGAGTATGGTTGTTGACAATCAGAATTTCCGATAGTGATGCGAGGATCTTGCACTAAGTCTTTTGGATTTCTGGCAGCGATGGAATGATTCATCCACTCATAGCCTTCTGCGTACAAATCCATTTGAGTTCCAAAAGGAGTTGTAGATAATTCGTGTTTGGCTCGTTGATAAACGATAGATCGATTAATTCGATTGATCGGTGTTCCATTCGTTTCTGATTCGATGAAATACTGATACAGCTTTGGACGCAATTCTTCCATCACATATCGTCCTCTGCCTAGAATGGGGAAGTTACGCATGATGGCATGTTTGGATTGAAACATATCGTAAAATCCTGTAAAAATAATTGGTAATAAAATGATTAATGACCACCAAAAAGAAGGTGCAATAAAATAGGAGATACCAGCGACAATGATCAGGGAAAAGATGGCGAAAGCGGTAAATTCGTTTCTCATATTTGGGTAGTTTTATTTTTTCCAAAAGTAGGTAAATATTTGAGAAAAGTAGTGATGTTTTTGGAGGAGGTCATTCAACACTTTAATACACTCGAATTATATTTCCATAAAAAGATGATTAAAATCTTTAGGAAAAAACATTTTAAAAAATACTTTTGCACGCGTTTAAAAGAAAAAAGACTTGTCTTTAAAGTAGAACAAAATCAAACCAATGCAACTATTTAATCCATTTTTCCTAAAACGATTTTATTATTTTCTTTCCTTATTGCTTATTTCTAGTGGAAATTTACTGGCCCAAGAAAATGACTTCACCGATAATAAATCCGAATATCAAATCAACATTCAGAAGACTTCTGAACCTATTCTTTTAGATGGAAAACTAGATGAAGCCATTTGGAATGATGCTCAAACTGCAAAAGATTTTTGGATAAAATATCCCAAAGTTAAACCTGGAGCCAACCCAAAATCAGAAGCGAAAGTTACTTACAATGATAAATTTATTTACGTAGGAATTAAATGTTATGGTAATGATAATTTCATTGTTCCTTCTCTAAAGCGAGATCAAGATTATTGGGATGGAGATGCTATTGGAATTATTTTAGATCCATTTGGGCAGAGTGCCAATGGTTTTATGTTTGGGGTTTCGCCGCTGGGAGTGCAAATGGAAGGACTGCTTTCGTCTTCGGGAAATGGATCAGATATTGATCGAAATTGGGATAATAAATGGTTCTCCGCCACTCAAGTTTATCCAGATTATTGGACGGTCGAAATGGCGATTCCATTTAAGACTTTGCGATTTGATGCGAGCAAAACGGAGTGGGGGATTAATTTTATTAGAAATAATCCAAAGGACGCAGAGTTCCACACTTGGGCACCAATTCCACAGCAATTTGATGGCATTGATTTGAATTATTTAGGAAGTCTAACTTGGGATACCTCTCCCAAAAAAGTAAAAAGAAATATTTCTCTAATTCCATATTTGACGGGAGGTCTCAATCATAATATTGCTGATGGAGAGAATGTCAAAGGAAACATAAATACCGGCTTGGATGCTAAAATCTCCTTGACTACATCTCTTAATTTAGACTTGACGATCAATCCCGATTTTTCTCAAATCGAAGTAGATCAGCAGGTGACTAACCTAACTCGATTTAGTATTTTTTTACCTGAAAAAAGAACTTTCTTTTTAGAGAATGCTGATATTTTTTCCACGTTTGGAATTGGGCCTTTGCGACCATTTTTTTCTAGAAAAATAGGTTTGAATGCCAACGGTGAAACGGTTCCCATTTTGTTTGGAGCTCGGTTAACCGGTAACTTGAATTCTAAAACTAGAATTGGCATTTTGAATATGCAAACTAAAGGAAATGATTCTCAAATTGCGCAAAACTATTCTGCTGCGGCAGTCCATCGAAGAATAGGATCTCGTTCGTTAATTAAAGGAATAATCACCAATCGGCAATCCAACGAAGGAGGTGATTTTGATAAAAATGACTATGGTCGTAATGCAAGTGTCGAACTCACAACCGTTTCAAAAAATGGAAGATGGCAAGCATGGGGTGGTTATCATCAATCGTTTGCACCCAATGTTACTGAGAAAAATAATTTCTATGGTGGAGGTGGTGGATACTTTACGGATAAAATCCAATTTTTCACAGATACTTACAAAGTCAATGAAAACTATAATGCAGAATTAGGTTTTATTAATCGGTTGGATAACTTTTATCGGGACACTACGATTCGAGCTGGATTTATTCAAAACTTTACTCAGCTTGAATATTTTATTTTTCCAGATAATGATGAGGTCGTCAATGTGCATCGGTTTGGTTGGGAAAACTTCTTGGTGTATTTCCACGATGGAACCTTGAGTGAAAGGTTTATTCGTTGGCGATATTTTATTGATATGAAAAATAGTAGTGCACTAAGATTTCGGGTCGATAATACTAAAAATAATTTGCTCGACGAGTTAACTTTTACAGGAGCAGATACCGTAAAAGCTGGAGTTTATAATAATTACCAGTTCAATATTCAGTACGAATCGGATGAGCGTAAATTTTTCAATTATGAGATATTTTTCAAGCATGGAGGATTCTATGAAGGCACGTTGACAACCTACAGATTTGAAGTGAATTATCGACGCCAACCTTGGGGGAATTTTAATATTGGTTTGGAAAAAAATGAAATTCGATTTCCAAATTATGAGTTGATTGACTTAGTAGATTTGACTTCTCGAATTGAAGTTAACTTTTCGAAAAAATTATTTTGGACTACGTTCACTCAATATAATTTTCAAAATAATCAATTCAATATTAATAGCCGATTGCAATATCGGTTTAGTCCAATGTCAGATTTCTTTGTGGTTTATACTGATAATTATGATGTACAGAATGTAGCCGGTGCAAGATTTTTGGATAATGTTCAAGCTAAGAATCGGGCGTTGGTATTTAAGCTGAATTATTGGTTTTCGTTGTAGCGAATGACTTTTATTTGGATAAAAGAGTCAGTCAGTAGGAGATAACAACAACTGTTCATCCCTATTCGGAAATTAGCATTTAGATATATTTGGGATTTTATTTAGCCTAAAAAAAGCCATTTACAAAATCATGTAAATGGCTTTTAGTATTTTTCCAATAAAGAATCTTAATGCTTGACTACTCTTAGTGTTTTCACTCCATTACCTGCCTGAATTCTAGCAAAGTAAACTCCTGCAGAAAGTGTATTTGC
The DNA here is from genome assembly GCA_964352225.1 of uncultured Saprospiraceae bacterium. Lineage (GTDB taxonomy): Bacteria > Bacteroidota > Bacteroidia > Chitinophagales > Saprospiraceae > CAJQQY01. Next base: position 5,741 of record CAYGRM010000151.1, read on the forward strand.
TTCCACTAAAACATTATGTTCGCCAGATGTAAATGTCTTGTTAGAAATAGTTCTCACTATTTTTCCCATCACATCATAAAGATCAATTCGTACATTTTCTTTTTCCAAAAGAGAAAAACTCAAAGTGAATCTTCGATCAAATGGATTTGGAAATACTTTAGTATCAATGATTTTATTAATCTCTTCAGTTGAGTTACTTTCACAACTTCCCACAATTGGCAAGTGCTGAAAATCATCAGACAAAAACGTTTTTACTTTATCTTCACTCACCTCAAACCAGTCCATGAGAATTGATCCAAAGACCCATTTGAAATCATATTGCATCGCGACTCCTTCATTAGAGTCCACGTTGGTTCCGATTTGAGGATTGTCTCCAATGATTCCTGGATTAATACAACTTCCAAAAACCATCATCGGTGCAGCTGAACCATGATCAGTTCCAATTCCAGCATTAGAAATTATTTTTCTCCCAAATTCTGAAAAAGTGCAACCAATCACCCGATCTTCCAAACCTTGCAATTTTAAATCTTCTTGGAAAGCGTAGATGGCATCAGACAAATTTTTGAGTAAATCAGCATGCCAACCTTGAGTTGTATTTCCATCTTGAACTTGATCAGAGTGGGTATCGAATCCACCAAGTTTTAGAACATAAATTTTAGTTTGCAAACCTCCCGAAATTAACTTCGCAACTGTTTTTAATTGATTCGCTAAAGTGGTATCTGAATAAAGATTTTCATTAGAATTTCCAGCATCAGCTGCCGCAACCACTCGATCAGCATAGGCATTTGATTTCTTAAAAGTCTCCACTAGGAAATCCATTTCTGCTCCATAACAATCATTTGATTGAGGAACTTCCACTCCTGTGTCAAGTCCTCCAATATCATTAGTATTAATGATCGCCATGCTAAAATTTGAATCCATCCCTTGACAAGTTCCAGAGATAGATTTCCCCATAGTCACCGCAAATGGATCAGGACAATCAGGATTTGGATAGTCAGCAGGATAACCAGGAAAAGAGTCATCCAAGTATCTACCCATCCAACCTGTTGATTTATATTCATCAGCTTTACTTCCTGTATTCCAAATGTCAGCCGATCTAAAATGCGAACGATTTTGATCAGCATAACCAACTCCTTGAATTACGGTAAGGTTGGAATTGTCGAACATGTTTTTTACTCCGGTCATCTCTGGATGCAAACCGATCGTATCGGTCAAATCCAAAATGGAACTTTCCGGAAGAATCACATTTGGTCGAGCATTGGCTAAATTATCAAAAACATCCATCGGGACAAAAGTATTCAATCCATCATTGCCACCGTTGAGGTCAATGAGTACGAGGACTTTATCACTTTCGCCATTGATCAAAGTGGTCATCAAACTGGAAGGCATCGCTGCCATGTCAAAACCACCCAAGAAAGCAGGTAAAGTAAAAACGGTACTATTTTTTAGAAAAGCTCTTCTTTTCATTTTATTTTATTTTGAGTTTTTGAAAAAATCAAAAACGTAATTGTCTGTTATAAATTAACTCAATTGGAATTCTGGAACTCGCATCATCGACAAGAACATATCGTATAATTTATTTTCGATAGCTTGACGTTTGGTTTCGTTGGTTGGGTCAGAAAGGAAATCTGTGTATTCTACATTCCACTCAAAATCGGGTAAACCATTGAGTAAGGCTTCTTTAAAATAATCCTTCTGTTCAATTGTCATTGGTCTTGGAAATACTATTTGACAGATTTCATCAATCATTTCATTTACTTCCAAAGGATTATTTAAGGTAGCAATAAATGGAATCCAATTGTATGCTTGTGTGTCAGGGGAAAAATATAGAACATGCCATTTTACATTTGGCAGCAATCTTTTTCGAAGGGAAAGACTGGCTGAATTAATCCAATCTCGGTAGAACCCCGGAGATTGATAATAGGCTTTCCAACCTGCAACACTTGGAATTCTAAAAACGGTTTGTCCTAACTTTTCAAACTCCCAATACCATCCTACCCAAGTATCATATTCCTCGTATAGATCTACTGGCAATTGAACTTGGAAAGTGTTGACTGCCGAGTAGAAAAAGTCTAATGAACCTTTGATCATACAACCTCTCATCTCCATACTGAAAAAATGCTCACTCTTTAACAGCGCCTCCAAAGCTGGTTGAATTTGATAATTATTATCTAATAAAATTTGCGCCATCGGAGCGATCACTTCACTTTCAATCGTATCCGTGATTTCGTAATGCACAAACCAAATATATAACCTTCGGCAAATGTGATAAGCTACTTCGTCTTTTCCGAAAATAATATCAACGACCGTTTTATATTCATCTTCACCTTCATCAGTAATAACTTGATTATTGAATCGATGAGATAGTACTTTGTCATCTTTATCATGTCCCCATGAATAATAAAAAATAGCATTGGGATCATCCCCTGACCAAGCTGACCAACCAGTCAATGCTCGTGCAATAGCAGCAATATCTTGTTCGGTATAAGTGGTATAATCACCTTCGGCAACCAAGGGGCCTTTACCAAGGGTAAATAATTCTAATAATTCTCTTGCATAATTTTCATTAGGTTCATCTGCGAAGTTAGTTGTCCCGTTGAGGTAAATCAACATACTACGATCGATAGTCATTTGCTTCGTTAATTCTTTGAAATCTCCTAAACCAAGATCCCTCAACTTCGTGAGATATTGCCAATTCATATTGGCATTTCCAGCATCTGAAATCACAAAATGGTTGTGCCAAAAGAGCGTCAATTTTTCGGTGATGGTTTGGTCGTTTCTATTCATTTGCATAAACCACCAGGCCCAGAGGGTTTTAGCTCGCGCAAAATAAATTCCGGTTACACTTCCATCTAATGGTTTGTCAACCCAAGTTTCTCCGATGCCAGCTTCAGGGTCATCTTCAAAGTCATAATAAATCGGAGGATCAACAGCAGCAGGTTCTGCAAAAAGAGTGGCAAATGTAGCCTCAAATCCTTCGTCAACAGCTTGCTGAATACGCGCTTTGGTTGGACCAAAAATAGTCCGACGCAAAAGATGTGCTGCTTCATCGAAAGTCCATGGACCTGTGTAAGGTGAAAGCATATATAATAGATTTTAATTGTTTCGAAAAGGTTTCGAGTAGATTAAGATGGGATTGTATTTTTACATAGCAAAAAACATTCCTTTAAATTGATTTTTTTGGTTAGAATATTTCTCAAAATAATAATTTGTAAGAATATTAGGAAGGAAAAGTGATGGAAA
>CAYGRM010000151.1:8993-14813 GCA_964352225.1 uncultured Saprospiraceae bacterium
TATGTTTATTTTTTATCAAAAAAAAGGCTTGAAAAGGATATTTTTTTTGTTGGAGAATTTACGCTAAAAACCACTTCTTCAATTGTTCCAAAACTTCCACTTTTCGCAATAAATCAATATGATTACTTTCTTCCAAAATCCAATTATGATCGGCTAGGAAATTTAAATCTTTGGTCTTGTTTTTATGTTTTCCCAGAGCACTCTTTACTTGCACCATACCATCACCGACTAATTTATCTTTCCAGTTAGGATTCGATGTTCCTTTTGTTGCCGCAATATTGTAACAATCTATTTCCGGAGGTAGAGAAATATGTTTTCTTTGATCTCCTCGCATTTCAAATCTATCTAAACCTTCCCAGTCTTCGTCCACCAAATTACCAAAACGTAAGTCTGTCACTCCTGCACTTCTGATTTTTCCTAAGCGAGCAAACGGTTTGACATAAGGTGTTTTTTCCAAAATAAGATCAAGGTAATTGCCCGCCTGCTCGAGTGGTGCCCCATGATGTGGAGTACCTAGGAAAAATATTTTTCGTAAGTATTTAGTCCAGGTTTGCTGTTCTTTAGTACTATAATGAATAGCACTTCTGGCGACCAAACCGCCCATGCTATGTGCTAAAATGGAAATTGATTCTATCGGTTGATTCCAGTTGTTGACTAGTTTTTCCAAAAGAAGATTGAACTCTTGACCATTGGTAGAAATGTGGCGACCGCTGTTGTAATGTAAATAAATAGGGGTAAGGTTTAATTCTTTGGCCAAGGCTATTCCATGATCGTATTCCTCATTTTTCCATTGTAAATCATTCATACAAGAACCATGAACCATTATTAATAATTTATTATTTCTACTAGGAAAAGTATCCATCAAATCATCCTTGTTTAAAGATAATGGTTGACCATTATATTTGAGTTGCATAGCAATGGCGAGAGGATTTTGTTTCTCTTCTAAGTGATCTCCAATTACTCCATTCAATGCTGCCAAGATCGTTTCTTTACCTTCGGAGGATTTACTTTCGTTGAGTAAAGGTTGTAATTGTTGCAACCCTTTGTCTAGTCCACCACTAATTAATTTGGTCGCTAATCGTATTGATTTAAAAGTAATACTGGAAATATCGGTCACTAATTTTTGAACAGGTGTGGATGGTAGGAAGGGAGGATGAACAATTCTTTTTTGCATCGCTTCAACTAAATCCGTGATACCAATAGTCGCGTCCGAGATCATTTGATTGATTCCTTGAAGTTCTGATGCGCTGATCGGTGTTTTTTTCGACATGAGATTTTTTGATTTATTTTTGACGCAGACTTTTTTATGACTTATTATGATCTATTATGTTTTTCTCCATTTCGTAGTTTTTTTCTTTTAGAAAAAAAAACACATGCTTACTAAAAAATCATAATGATTCATAAAAAAGTCTGCCATAAAAAAGAGAGTCCACTATGTTAAAAACAACTTTAATCGTTCGTGATTAACACAACTACTTTTTAGTAGGAAGTGTTTAAGTTCTTTAAAATGCAAAATTACAAAAGTTTAAGGTAGTCTTTTTACAATGTTTTATTGAATAGAAATTATTACTTTTTATTATGAATAATTAGAGTTTAATATTTCTATTCAATCTTAAATTCCTTTGACCCTTTTGCAGTAAGATATATACTTATTGTACCTCTTTTCCAATCAACCAAAAGCAAAGAGATTTTTTCTTCAACTTAGATCTTCGATTTCCTTTATTTATTTTAAAAGGATTTTGACTAGTTCTCTTATTCCAAATATTTGATTTCCTTCCTCTTTTAGTGTCAAAGGTAATTCCTTCATTACCTGCACCATTATCATCTTTTATCCATTCAAGAGTGAGTAAAACATCATGATTGATGATTAATTCATATGGCGTAAGATCTACGGTAAGTACTCCTCTTTTTTGTGGAGCATAAATAGTTATATTTTCTTTTAGAATATTTTCACCGATTTTTCCCTTTTCAAAATGATAAATATTTACTCGGAAAAGTAGGCTGTCACCATCTGCATGGTTGAGTTTGAAATTGGCACTTTTAAGGTAAGTTTCTTTTTTAATCTTAATAGATGATCCAATTTCACAACCTAATTGGGCATTTCCAAAACCTAAACTCAAACCACGGTCTTTATTTTTTTTGCCAAATCGTTTTTGTTTCCCCATGGGAGTGGAGGTTAAGTTAACTTCTTTAATCTCATGGATCTGCGGTTGGAGCAAAATTTCTCCATTTTGTAACAATTCATTCACGGATTTTTTTATTGTGAAAAAACCAATAGCGGAAATGATGACCGTATCATTCGAGTCTTTAAATTTCAGATGAAAATTTCCATCTTCATCGCTGACGGTTCCTTCTGCATGTTTTGGAATTCCAATATTGACGTAGGAGATAGGGTCATTGTTTTTTTTATTTAATATTTTTCCTTTGATTATGGTTTGTCCAATACTTAAAAATTGAATACAACAAAAAAGGAATGTACAGCAGAAGTATTTCATAATTTATTTTTTGATAGAAAGATCAAGTAAACATGTTGTTTACTTGACGATGTATAAACCAAGATGTTACATTTCGGGAAAATAAGAATAAAAAAACCGTGACCCAATTTAAAACTGAGCCACGGATTTTTAATTTTCAAAAAGAAAAATCAAAGTTAACTTCCCTCTTTCAAACTAACCTTCATTCGATTATCATCAGGATTCCGATCAATCAATTTATTGATAGGATCAATTCCAGCTTTTGTAGGTTTCTCTTTTACCCTGACTTTGAAATTCATATTCTCCTCGTTGATTTTATGTTTTTGTAAATATAAAATCTTGTCTTTCCCTTTTTCGTCTTCACCGTACACTCCGATGTCAATCCAATCATTTACCTGGATTGGAGTTTCATTTCCTAGACTATCTGCTCGATATTTGATCGAGGAAATATCTATCTCGACTAGATACTCATTATCTGATTCTTGATAAGTTGCTTCTTTGACTCGATTTTCAAAAAGGGTAATGGTTTCGAACATATCCTTGATCAAGTATTGCAAAGTATCAGGCGTTACCTCTCTAAAATATCCCAACAGGTCTGCTGAAGTAATATATCGATCTTCTCGATAAGCCCAATCTTTGATACATCTTTGTAGCGCAACATTGACACTATCTTCTGAAATATAATCTTGTAATGCATACATCACCACAGCTCCTTTTCGATAATGAATATAACCTTGCCGCTCGACTAGTTCGAGTGGTTGTTCTTTTTTCTGTTCCCGAGAACGACCTCGCAAGTAACTGTTCATTTCAAATTTTAAAAACTCCTGCATCATCTCAGTTGGGTAAGTTTCTTTCATCACCATCAATGCTGAGTATTGAGCCATCGTTTCCGAAAGCATGGCATTTCCTTTTACGTTGGCTTCTGTCACTTGATGTGCCCACCATTGATGACCAACTTCATGAGCGGTAACGTAAAACGGAAAATCAATATCATCTTCACCAATGTCCAAAATGAATCCCATGTCTTCAGAGAAAGGAACTGTATTTGGAAAAGACTGAGCAAAGGAACGATACCTTGGAAATTCCATAATTCGCAATTGACGATACTGATAAGGACTAAAGTTTTTGGAAAAATAGCTCAAAGAATTTTTCATTCCTTTCATCATTCTATCCAAGTTCAAGTCGTGTCCTTTGTGATAGTAAATTTCTAAATTTACTTTCTCTCCATTTTCACGTGTCCAAGTATCTTTGGCAATTTCATATTCTGCCGAGACGATAGAGAAAAATCCTAGAATCGGTTCGTCCATTTTGTAATGGAAATATCTTCGTCCATCCTCTTCCCATTCTTTTTGCAGATAGCCTGGAGCAATAGCAATTTGCTCAGGAGATGTACTTAAAATCACTTCCAAATTAAGTCGATCAGAATCATCTGTGATTAAATTTTGAGCCAATCCAATGGGATCATTTCGTTCTCGTTGTCTTTCTTTTTCAGGAAGATCTTGTTCTTTTCGAGTATCATCATCTCCTATTTCTGCTGCATCATTATATCCCAGCGTTGGGAAATAAAAATTATTGAAGAATGTCCCGTTGTTTAATACTTCAGTATTGGAACCACTTTCTACAAAACCTTTCGTATCGAATTTTGTCACGAAATCCATTTGTAGAGAATCACCTGGGGCGAGTGGATTTTTTAATTCATAAATATAATATTTGAACTTGTCGAAGGCTTCCTTGATGGTAGCGTCAGTTCCAAATTCTACCGTATTCGTTACATTTTTATCAGCAGAATATTGAAGGTGTATTTGAGAAATCGTCTCGTCTGATTTATTTTTTAATTGATATTTTCCTCTAGCTTCAAAGTCTCTTTCTCTAGGATAAATATCTATTTCCAAATAGACATCAGTTATTTTAGGCTGAACAATATCCTGATATTTTTTAAGCGTTCTTTCATAATCAGCTTGCGACTTTTCGGTCTCTTTGGAGTTGGTATATTCATTTTTAATATTGGTATTATAAAAAATATAACAACCTGATCCCATGAAAACCATGAGCGAAAATAAGATAAAAGTTAGCAATGGTTTGGTGAGTCGCAATCTACTTTTTTTCAACCTCATCATAAACGCAGTCTCCGCTCCACGAGTAGAAAACAACAAAGCAATGGCAAACAAAAGTCCTGCAAATCCAAACCAATAAACATTGAACCAAGAGAAGGTAGGAACATAATGTCCATAGCCATTCATGTCTGAAAAACTTCCTAAGCCTGTACTTCCAAATTGGAACATTCGATGTTCGATTCCTAACTGCCCAAAGATCAGCGTTGAAATAAAAAACAATACAAATACGGCATGTCCAACAAATTTATGATTGGTTAAGGATTGAAATAAAAATCCTAAAAAGGTAAAAAGTAATAAAAATGATAAGGTATCAGAAAATAAAGTTTTGACATATAATCCTAACTGGAAATCGGTGTAACCACTCATCGCCTGAATTCCTATTGCAGTCAACATCAAAATTAAGAGCAACGCAATAAACATATAAATCATGGCAAAGAATTTCCCCGCCAAGGTGACAAAGTTAGGGTAGGGAAGGGCATCGTAGATTAAATTCATTTTTACATCACGTTCTTTCCAGATCAATTCTCCGGTGTACATCACAATGATGATGATAAAAAATAAATTAAAAGTCTGGATTAATTCCAACATAGAGTAAGTCGTCGGTAATCTGAAAATTCCATAAACCTTTCCCCAATTTTGGGCATTACTGAGCATGATTAAAATACCTGCCACGAGGATGGCAATAAAAGGAACTTGCTTAAAAATCCATTTAAAATAAAACCAAGACATTCCAAACATCTGTTTGATATTGGTGGCTAATCCATCATATTGAGTCACCTGAGGAATGATCGTAGTTGAGGCAATTCGACTAGGTTCATGATCTGTTTTAGCTTCCGCTTTTTGCTTTTTACTTTTCTTGGAAGCAGAAAAATTAAAAAAGAAATAAGTCGCAATCAAAGCGAGCAAACTTACCGCCATCCAAAGTAGCCGATTGGATAAAAGTAATCCTTCCAGAGGAACTACTTGTGAATTTTTTTCTGCAACGGTCCAATATTGGGTGACAAAATTATGTGTACCCAAGGCAAATGGATCCATCAGCGCTGCCGTCGTTTGGTTATCAAAATCAGAGATGAACTGAGATGAAATAATATAGAAAACAAGTACCCCAACTCCTTGGGTAAAAACGACTAACATCTTTTTGCTCAATGCGCCTCCCATAAAAAATATACCAGACATGATAAATAAATTAGGTAAGACAATGGCAAAAAACGGGTGTAAATAATTCCAAAAAC
>CAYGRM010000152.1:0-14807 GCA_964352225.1 uncultured Saprospiraceae bacterium
ATTTACTTTAATCAACTTCATTACTTATCCACCACATCCGTCGTCATCAGAAAGACCAAAGCCGCTACTGCTCCACCTGCAAAGTTTGCCACCAAAAAAATCCAAATGTCGCTCCATTCTACTATTCCTACTATCGAAATTCCGATTGCTACAGCCGGATTAAATGCACCTCCAGAAATTCCTCCAAAAGCATAAGCAATTCCTATTACAGTAAATCCAATCGCAACTCCATAATATGAATTTCCTGCTGTACCTTTGGCAATTGCTACATTTAAAATAACTAAACATAAAATAAATGTTCCTAAGAACTCTGCCAATAGCGCCGGCATAAGGTTCGATGATAAATCTAGCGTTGATAAATCAATCACAGAAGCTTCATTTTTTAACAAAAATCCAGCAGTTAAAGTTGCCAAATATGCTGCAAGAATTTGTGCAATTAAATATCCCAAAATATTAGAATTATGAATTCTTCTACAAATAATAAAAGCAAGGGTAACTGCTGGATTATAATGAGCTGAGGAAATATGCCCCCCCATGTAAATCAAGCCTACTAATCCCAAACCTATTGCTACTGGAGCAAGATTCCCTAACCCACAAAGAACTGTCATACAAATCGTCAACATTAAAAAAAATGTTCCCACAAATTCGATGATGTATTTATTCATTTACCAAAATTTTCTATTCAGCAAAACTATCTATTTTTAGCATAATCAAAGATTAAGTTTTTGTCAAAAAAAAAAAGCTAATGCAAAATGAATTGCAATAGCTTTTTTGGTTTGACCTAAAACCAGTAGCATCTAAATTATCAGATGTACCTAATAAATGCTAACCATTATTTTTTTATAAACTTTTATGTGATCCATCACAAAATGGAGGATTCGAGGTCATTTTGCAAGTACAAATACCTGCTGTTTTTTCTGCCTCTTGAGTAAAAACCATTGGTGTGAAAGAGGTGTCTTTATGTGAACCATTACACCAAGGTTGGTTTTCAGATTTTCCGCAAGAACACCAAGCATATTTCTTTCCTTCTTCAAGTGTGAATCTGATGGGAGCAGTTCCTCCTACTGTTGGTTTATCCATATTTATTTTTTTTGTGAAATTTTAAAAATGAAAGTTAGTGAAAATTATTGCTTTATCAAACTAGTTTGCGTTGAATCCAATTCTATTTTTTGTTGATGATAGGTATCAAAAAACACAGGAACACTTTGCATCAAAAATCTAGAAAATGAATTTGATAAAACCACAATTCCAATATCTTCTTCCAAACAAAAAGCCATTTCGGTTCGATAACCATTCAAGTAACCTCCATGATAAATTAATTTCTGTCCCTTGTAATCAATCGTGCGCCAGCCCATGGCATAACCTACAGAATTCACTTCACCCCAATTTCGAGACCAAGGATTATTTTTCGGCAAGCGATTATTTTCTTTAAAAATCGGCTTTAATGATTCTTTAGAAATCACCTCAGGATAATGTCCCAACAACGCATTCACCCAAATTGCCATGTCCGAAATGCTTGCATTCACCCCAGCAGCAGGTAATACTGAAAAATAATCGTCTTGCTGTTCCATCGGAACACTATTTCGAGAACTATGAGGTAAAGCAATATTTTTTTCTTTCATCAAACTTTCAAAATCTGTGGAGGCATCAGTCATTTTTAATGGTTCGTAAATGTATTGTTTTATCAATGAATCATATGTCATTTTACTAGAACCTTCCAACATTGGCTGAACTAAACTATAGGCTAAATTTTGATAAGCCATTACCCTTCCTGGTTTTGCAATCAATGGAACTTCCTCCAATCTTGGAATCATTTGTTTCAATGATTGCCCTGCTTCTATTAAATTTCCATAGGTGTGTCGAGGCAAACCGGTAGAATGACTCAGTACATGCCTTAAGTTTAAAACTTGGGTAGCAGAGTCTTCAAAGAGTCGAAAATTTGGAATATAATCCTTGACTTTTGAATTCCATTTTAACTTTTTTTCAGCCACCAGCTGAGCAGCTAGAACTGAAGCAAACCCCTTCGACAAGGAAGCAATTCGAAAAACAGTATGCTGATCAATCGAATCAGTCGATCCTGCTTTTTTTAACCCAAAACCATCTTGCATTAATATTTTTCCATTTTTTACAATGGCCACAGCCATCCCCGTAGGAGCATTTTTTAATTGAAATTGCTCCTCAATGATAAATCTATATTCGTCAATCAATGCTTGCTCCGAGGGAGAAAAATTAGACTTTTTTGGTGGCACTATATCTTTAGCTTGGGAAGTAGTACATTTTTGTAACAATACAATTGCAAGAATCATTGCGGTGAATCCAAACCATCTCTTTTCAAAAATCATCAAAGTATTTTTATTTTTAAAAACCAAAATTCAAAAAACCGAATAAATAATTAAATCTCAAAATATCTTATAGTTTAATCCAAAATCGTATAAGTTTTTCATATATTTGACATGCTCTATTCGCCATACTATTCGAAAATAAAATTGCTTTTTTTCTTGAAATTCAGGGGGGATTCTAGAAACTACTTCATCTCTAAAAGTTAATCTTTTAGATCAAAAAAATACCTTATGAATTTCAAAATTATTTTTGCTTTTCTTTCCATCATGCTTCTTTCTTTTCCTATTTTTTCACAAACCGAAAAAGGATTTGAACTACTTCAAAACGAAGAATTCGAAGATGCTATTGCTTCATTTGAGCAAGATTTAAATGATAAATCTATGGCTGTTTTTGCAAATTATGGACTAGCAAAAATTTATGCTGATAGTGCATATTCAGCGGTAAACCTGGATAAAGCTTGGGAGTATTTTACAGCATTCGATGAAGGATATAAAACCCTAAAATCTAAGAAAAAAGATCAATACAAAAAGAAATTCAAAGTCAAATCTACTCAATTAAAAAATCAAATTACGGAAGCTGCCATTGCTTATGCAAAGCAAGAAAATTCAGTTGAGTCTTATGATCATTTTTTAACTTTTTATAGAAAAACTAAGCTTTCCTACCGAAAAGAAATGGAACTAATCCGTAATCAAATAGCCTACGAAAATGCACTCGAAGCTAATACTAGCCTAGCTTTTAGCGTATTTTTAGAAAAATATAAAAAGTCGATAAGGTCACAATCCCCTATGCTCCAAAAAGAAGGAGAAAAAAGACTTTTTGAACTTTCGATGGAAGAAAATGGATGGGAAAGTTTTGAAAGTTTTGCTAAAAGATTTTCTCGAAATCCATATGTGAAAGATGCTGGTTCGAAAACATATGTGAAAATCCATGATCTCGCAGACAAAACTAAATACCTTGAATTCATCGATGATTATCCTAAAAGTTTACATCTAAAATTTGCTAAAAATCAATTCGTTAAGTTGATGCTCAAGGATGGCAATTTAGCTGAATTCAATTGGTTTTTACTCTCCTACCCTGAACATGAGGCTTCAAATGATCTTTGGAAAAAATTCTTAGAAACTTACGTTGCCGAAAATGGGGAAAATAGTATTAAAGAATTTGCGAAAATGTATCCTCAATATCCATTTCAAGCAGAATTGAAAAATGAATTAGTACTCGTTTTGCAAAATGAAGAAACAGCAGCTTTTGCAAATATTGAAAATTCAAAGGATGTAATTGCATTGTTATCATTTTGGGAAAGATTTCCAGAAAGTAGTTTTTCTGCAAAAATTGAGTCACAAGTTTCTTCGCTAATTGGAAAAAACTCTACCATTTTTGTGCTTGAAAAATACCTTTCTTTAAGCTCTAACCTTACCAAAAAAGAAGAAATAGTTACTCACCTTTACACCATGTATACCGAAGACTTAAGAGTAGATAATTTTAAAAAATTTCAATCGAGGTATGGTAATATTTTCCGAGATACCGCAAGAATGGAAAGAGACTTAGGACTAGCCATTCGATTTGAAGATTTAAAAGATCGAACTTTTGATGAAAGACAAAATGAGGAATTTTCTCAATTCATTAAAGATGCTGCTCCTCATCGTTCTGCTTTTCAGATCTTGCTTAAAATCATCTCTGATGACTTAAAAAATAAAAACTGGACAGGAGCTAAGCTAACTATGAAAAAATATTTTCCCTTTTTTGAAAAAAAATCAACCCTTTATAATCAACTTTTTGAGGTGTTAGATGCACCAACCCAAAAAGTCAATTTGACCAAATTAAGCAATGGTATAAATTCAGAAGGAAGTGAATATGCTCCCTTAATTTCTGCTGATGGAAAAACCCTTTATTTCTGCGCAAAATACCGAGTGGATAACCTGGGAAAAGAAGATATTTTTATTTCCCAAAAAGAAAATAATCAATGGTCAACAGCTAAGTTGATGCCTGGCATCAATACCGTCTCTTCAAGTGAAGCTCCCGAAGCGATTTCAGTTGATGGTACCCAAATGATGATGTTTCAAAATGGTCAACTCTGTTTTAGCAATCAAACTTATGAAGGTTGGTCAGAGTTAGAATTTCTAACTCGCATCATCAACCAAGCGAAATGGCAAGCAGATGCAAGTATTTCGAGTGACGGAAGAGCATTGTTATTTGCCTCAGCTAGAGTAGATATTGTGGGATTTAACAAACAAAATAATCTGGATATTTATGTTGCACTAAAAAACGATGCAGGCAAATGGCAAGATGTAATTAATCTAGGACAACAAATTAATACACCATTTCTTGATCGTTCACCATTCTTACATCCTGATATGAAAACTTTATATTTTAGTTCGACTGGTCATGGAGGTTTGGGAGAAATGGACGTTTATAAAACAACTCGCTTAGATGAGTCTTGGACAAATTGGACGACCCCCGTAAACCTAGGGCGTGAGATAAATACCTCTAATAATGATTGGGGATATAAAGTAAGTACAGATGGGGCAACGGCTTATTTTAGTTTTGCCACAGAAGAAGCTTTGCACGAAGATATCTACCAAGTGGAATTACCCGAAAAAATGAGACCCTTGGCTGTTTCAACCATCACCGGAACCTTAAAAGATTCCTATGGATTGCCTATTGATGCTGAAATTATTATTGAAGATTTGGAAACTGGAAAAATTGTTAGCCAGCTAAAAAGTAATCCAAAAACAGGAGAATTTTTTGTCGTTTTACCCGGCAATCGAAAATATAGTTACTTCATCAAAAAGGAAGATTACTTTCCTATCTCAAACAATATTGACTTGAGCGCCAATAAAAGAGTGGAGATCAATGAAAATTTAAAATTATTTACGATTGCTGAATTGACTGAAAAGGGAATGAATTTGACTTTGGAAAATATCTTTTTTGATACCAATAAATCAATCCTTAAACAAGAATCCTACTCGGAATTAAATCGAGTTTTTGCCTTAATAAAAACCAACAATTTTAAAATTGAATTATTTGGACATACCGACAATGAAGGAGAAAATGAATACAATCTGCAATTATCTCAAAAACGTGCAGATGCTGTTAGAAATTATCTAATTGAAAAAGGAATTCCTGCTACGGATGTTTCAGCGTTTGGAAAAGGAGAATCAGAACCAATAGAAAGTAATCAAACTGAGCAAGGAAAAGCTAGAAATCGACGAGTGGAAGTTAAGTTTAAAAATTAAACATATCAGTATTTTAAAAAAGCGGTGTTAACCTTTCCTAGTCGACACCGCTTTTTTAATTTTTTATTTAGGAATTCTCCCTGTTCCATTACATTGTTTACAATCTTCTCGATGTCTTAATCCATACCAATGACCTTTTCCATCACAATTTGGACATGCCTTGGTATTTGATAGTGCTTGTGGTGCCCACAAAAAGAATTTATAAGTAAAATATATCAAGCCAATGACAACGAGTATTCTGAGAACGACGAACATGATTTTTGAGATTTTTGTTTGTTAAAAACCCGAAGATATTATTTCTTTTAGAAAATCTCAATAGCCCACAACTCTAATGAGGCAATTTACTTCTCAATGCTCCGTAAACATAGGTCCCCAATAATGCACTCAAAATGACCAATAGAATAATCCAATATCCATGTCCGGCCAAAACATAAAGTGGTCCAGGACAGGCACCGGTCATCGCCCAACCCAATCCAAAAAAAGTACCACCAAACAAGCTCGCTCTGTAGGTCTTAGGTTTATCTTGAAATTGAATAATATCGCCAAAGGCATTTTTGACATCAAACTTTTTAATCAGAAAATGAATCAATACTCCCACCCCAACTGCTACTCCGATGATTCCATACATATGAAAACTTTGGAATCTAAACATCTCTTGAATTCGAAACCAAGATATTGCCTCTGACTTGGTCATCACTATTCCAAATAAAATCCCTACCGCTAAAAACTTTAATAATCTCATCTCTTTTTAATTTTTGTTTATAAAGAAAAAATAATTGGAAATAATAAATGTGTCATCACCAACCCTCCAATAAAAAATCCAATCACCGCCACTAATGAAGGCAATTGTAAATTTGATAATCCTGTGATCGCGTGACCAGAAGTACATCCTCCTCCATATCGTGTTCCAAATCCAATCAAAAACCCTCCAACGATTATTAAAATAAATCCTTTTAGAGATTTTAATGCCTCAAGATTAAAAACATCTGTTGGCAAAAATCCTGCCCCTTCATCCATGGTTGTTGGATATGAAATTCCTAACGCAGACATATCATTGATAGTAGCTGCTGAAATTTGAATAGGTTCTGGGCTTGCAAAAAATGTGGAAGCAATCCCTCCACCAATAATACTACCGGCCACAAAGACGAGTAACCAATCATGTTTTTTCCAATCATAATTGAAATACTCAAATCGACTTCCTGCTCCTCCAATTGAACATATTGCTTGAAAGGAAGAGGAAACTCCAAACTTTTGTCCTAAGTAAATAAGCATTAACATGACCAACGAAATCATCGCTCCGGACACCGACCAATGCCATGGTTGACTAATAAATTCTATCATTTTATTTATTTTTAAATTATTCTCAAATAAGCAGATGCAAAGATGGCATCCTAACAAATAAAAAAGTGTGATTGTCATCACATACCTGAATTATCTATTTAGAATGTCGTCTGGAGAACCATTAATAAAAAAGAAGTTTTGTTGATTTTTCAGCAAAAGAAAACTGAAAGTTCTAAATGAATTCATTTGGTCATTTATTAATAGTTATTGGTTATTTCCAAAATGGGACTTCTATAAATTATGCAATTGATAACTCATTAACCAATAACTTAATAACCAAATGAAATCATCTAGAACCAAACTGAAACTATATATTTTATTCTCGAATAAGCAGAATGGTTCGTTCCTCTAGGTTCAATAACTGTGTGCCATTAGATAATGTGTGAAAGGGCGTTTCCCAATGTCGATGTCCAAAACAGACTAAAGTCTCAGGGCTAGATTCCAATACTTGTCGAACAGCGGAGTTCCCCACTAGGCTTTCTGTTAAATAATCCGGCCCTTCGTGAAGTAGTAAAATCTCAGGTTTTTTGAGACATTGTTTTTTTATTGCTTTGAGAAAATCAACTTCATCCCATCTGTTCATTTTCCTTGCTGGGCCAATGATTCCTCCTACTCCACTTATGGATATATTAGAAATAGTTTTATTTCCATTTTCAAAATGGTATATATCCTTTTCAAATTGGAATTCTTTCACTTTACTATTTCCCTCTCCAATCATATCGTGATTCCCTGAAACACCTGCGACCCATTTAAAATGTTTTTTAAACGCATGATAAACTGAACGAACATCTCCAATCCCTCCTCGACGATATTCCAACGCAAATAAATCACCACATAACAATACTCCTACATTTTTAGGATCAAGATTTGAATATTCGATTTCTAACAATAATTTCAATTCCTCTGGAAGAACTTCTCCCATCAATTTCAATTCACCTGCTGATTCCATATGCCCTTGCAAATCGGAAGCAATAATCAAACCATCTAACTCCGCGGGTATGTAATTCACCTTTCCTTCTAGCACCGGCCAATAATGATCTTGTAAGGGTAAAACACCCTCTACATGAAGCCTACTTGGAATCACTTTTTTATAAGGAATTGTGTGAATTGGAGTAGATTCTAGACTTTTAATTTTCATTTTGATTTTATTATTTCTTAAAGATAATTAATCCACATTTGGTTGAAAAATCAATGCTCGACTATCTAAATTAAATGCAACCAAATCACCAAATCCTTCACTTTCATAAAAACATCCTGCATCAATATCAATCACCGGTAGGTGATCTAATATGGTTAAACTATTTTCTATTACTGATTTTTTAGTTGGAGTATGACCATGGACTATAACCCTATTTCCCAACCAATCTCGATCAATTTGATCATACCACTTTCGAATCCACATCATTTCTTGAAGATCAGCTAAAGGATCTTTTCTTAAAAAATTTAAACCTGCGTGAACTAAAATGTAATCTTCCAAGTCAAAATAATATTCCAATCTGTTCATCCAATTAATATATTTTTGAGGAATATCATTATTTTTAGTCACTTCAAAACTTGCCAAGGTGGCGTCCTCTCCATTGTACCAAACATTAGTTTTTTCAATTTCATCAAGGAGCATCTGCTCATGATTTCCACGCAAACAATGAACTTGAAATCCTCCATTTTGCAATTTCCAAATATGATCAATTACTCCTCGACTATTAGGTCCTCGATCAATAAAATCTCCCAAAAGAAAAAGTTCGTCCTCTTTGGTCAAGTTTATTTTTCCTAATAAAGCTTTAAAGGTTTTTACACAACCATGAATATCTGAGATAGCGTATCGAGGCATATTATAATATGATATTTTTATTTTTTCAATTGATACCAACAAAATCTAGGATGATAAGTTCCCCAAGGTATTAAGTTTAATTTATTTAAAAAATAAGATAAAAATTAGTCACTAGTGACTAATTTTTCTATATTTACGACTATCAAACGTATCCATAAATCTTCCATGAGTACCAAACTTAAAATCATCAAACAAGGCATTTCTAGTTTCAACAAATCAAGTTTTGGGACAGTCAGCTTATTTGAAATTGCTCAAAAACTAGGTATTTCAAGAGGAAATTTGACCTACCATTTTAAGGATAAAAATGTTTTACTCAAAGCTATACTGGAATATATGTTGGAAAAAATGGAAGTCCAACGAAAAAAATCAAGATCACTTCCTTCTTTCGAAAATTTACACAACGAGGTTCAGTTATATTTTAAATATCAAAAAACGTACTCCTTTATTTTCAGAGATTCTCAAGTTTTGAAACTACCTTTTGTCAATAAACGATTCAAGGAAATGACAGATCAAACCATCATGGACAATAAAGCTGCTATTGCATTTTCTATCCAATTGGGAAATATGAAACCCGAACCATTCCCAGGAATTTATAACAATGTTGCGGTGATGACTTGGGTACTTTCTTTTTATTGGTCCGCTCAAAATATTGTCAGAAATACCTCCAAAAATGAAGATGGGGAAAAAGTAATTTGGAGTTTACTACTTCCCCATTTTACCCCAAAAGGCATCAATGCATTTAAAAAATATTTTGGAGAAGATTATTTTAATCAAATTGGAGAAGCTTTCGAATTTGATATCAACAATTATATTTCTTTTTAAAAAAAATCTTGTAGCGGGACTCTCTTGAGTCCCATATCAAATAAAATGAGACTTAAAAAAATCAGTATCAAATAACTCGGGACTCGGGAAAGTTCCGCTACTAAAAAATATCATGCGAGCATTAAATTCAAATATCAATCCTTCCAGCCAAACTTTTCTAGACAATGTCAAAGAAATGAAAAAGCTAATTGAGTTGCTAGAAAAACATCTCAAAACAAGCCGATTTGAAGGAAAAGAAAATTCAATTGAACGAGCTAGAACTCGGGGAAAATTATTAGCAAGAGAACGAATCGAATTGGTTTTAGACAAAGACAGTCCGTTTCTAGAATTATTACCACTTGCAGGTTTAGAAAAAAAAGGAGGCTTTGGTGCTGGAGGAACCAATGTTTCGGGAATAGGAATTGTCTCAGGAAAATTGTGCATGATTAATTCCAATGTTGGAACTCGAAAAGGTGGGTCAGTCGATCAAGCCACAGTATTCAAGGGGCTACGTATTGGTGACATCACTCGGGAATGCAAATTACCAACCATTAATTTAGTAGAAAGTGGAGGTGCAAACTTACCTGACCAAGCAACCATCTTCAATTATGGAGGCGAAAGTTTTCGGGAAATTTCTAGACGATCAGCCATGGGCATCCAAACCATATCTATCGTTTTTGGAAATGCAACTGCCGGCGGTGCTTACATTCCTGGCATGTCAGATTATGCTATTTTTCAAAGAAAAGCAGCTAAGGTTTTTCTAGCGGGGCCACCTCTCGTAAAAATGGCTACTAATGAAGAATCAACTGACGAAGAATTAGGTGGAGCTGAAATGCACAGCCGAATTTCAGGAGTGTCGGATTATTTGGCAGAGGATGAATTGGATGCGATTCGGATGGCAAGAGAAATCATGGAATTTGTTCCTGCTACTAAACCTCACTTTATACCGACTGAAAAAATCAAAGAACCACTCTTTGATTCAGAAGAAATTTTAGGAGTCGTGCCCGCTAATATTAAAACGCCATTTGATGTTCGAGAACTAATTATGCGAATTACCGATGGCTCAGAATTTTCAGAATTCAAAGCAGAATATGGCAATACTATGATTTGTGGTTGGACGAAAATCCATGGTTACCCAATTGGTATTTTGGGAAACAATGGAGTCATTTTTTCTGAGTCTGCCAACAAAGCTGCTCAATTTATCCATCTTTCCAATCAAAAGAATATTCCCCTTTTGTTTTTACAAAATACTACCGGCTACATGGTTGGTAAAAAATATGAAGAAGGTGGCATTATCAAAAATGGGGCAAAATTAATCAACGCTGTTTCCAATAGTAAAGTCCCATCCATTTCTTTGATGATTGGCTCATCTTACGGCGCAGGAAATTATGGAATGAATGGAAGGTCATATGATCCTAACTTTCTATTTGCCTACCCAAATTCAAAAATTGGCGTCATGGGCTCCGAACAAATTGCAGGTGTCATGGAAATCGTTACCCGTGCCTCTGCCAAATCAAAAGGAATTCCTTACGACGAAGAGCAAGGAAAAATGATCAAAGGAATGATGATGATGGAAGCAGAATCCAAATCTTCGGTTTGGTATTCGACTTCTGAAATGTGGGACGATGGGGTAATTGATCCAAGAGAGACAAGAAACTATCTAGGATTTTGCTTAGCTATCCTTTACAATCAAGAGATCAAAGGAGCCAAAAGTTTCGGTGTCTGGCGGCACTAATTATATGTAACTGGACTCTCCCGAGTCTAGTCCAATCAAAAAAAAAATCAACTCATTTTGAAATTAATACTGGACTCAGAAGAGTCTAGCTACATGAAAAAAAATGAAAAAAATAAAAAGAATTCTCATCGCCAACCGTGGCGAAATCGCATCAAGAATAATTCGAACTTGCAAAAAAATGGGCATCACCAGCATCGCCGTTTTTTCGGAAGCAGATCGAAATGCACCTTTTGTTTCCCAAGCAGACTTAGCAGTTTTCATTGGAGAAAGCTCCCCCAGCAAGTCCTATTTAGATCATGAAAAAATTATGACTGCGGCAAAAAGAACACAAGCTGATGCCATTCATCCAGGTTATGGATTTTTATCAGAAAACACAAATTTTGCTGAAAAGTGTAAAGATGAAAATCTTATTTTCATCGGACCAAATCCAGCAGCAATTGATGCTATGGGATCAAAGTCTAATGCTAAAAAAATCATGGAAGAAAATGGTGTTCCAGTCATTCCGGGTTATAAAGGTAAAGATCAATCTACAGCAACTTTGCAAACTGAAGCGATGAAAATTGGGTTCCCCCTTTTACTCAAAGCAACTGCTGGTGGCGGTGGAAAAGGAATGAGAATTGTGCATCAAGCTGATGAAATTTTAGCTACCATCCAAGCTGCTAAACGAGAAGCAAAAAACGCTTTTGGTGATGATGAATTAATTATCGAAAAATATATTTCGTCAGGTCGGCACATCGAATTTCAAATTTTTGGAGATCAACATGGTAACCTCATTCACTTGCTCGAACGCGAATGTACCATCCAACGTCGCTATCAAAAAGTGATTGAAGAAAGCCCTTCTCCAATCATGACGGAGGAATTGAGAAGTAAGATGGGACAAGCTGCAGTCCTTGCTGCCAAAGCACTCAACTACGATAATGCAGGAACCGTCGAGTTTATTTTTGATGATAAATCAGGTGAATTTTACTTCTTAGAAGTCAATACTCGCTTGCAAGTGGAGCATCCTGTGACCGAAGAAGTTACAGGTTTAGATTTGGTAAAAATGCAAATCGAATCTGCAAGTGGTATGCCTCTTTCCATTTCTCAAAACGAAATTAAAGGAAATGGTTATGCCATTGAGGCTAGACTTTATGCAGAAGATGCTGCCAATAATTTTACACCAGTCACGGGCAAGATTCATCAATTTAAAATCCCACAAGTTGAAGGTCTGAGAGTAGAATCTGCTGTTCAATCTGGTTCTGAAGTTTCTGTTTTTTATGATCCGATGATTGCGAAAATAATTATTTGGGAAAAAAACCGAGCAGCGGCGCATGATAAATTAGCTTATGTTTTACAACATTTAATTTGTCAAGGAATCACGACTAATCAATCGTTTTTATCGAACGTTTTAGCTCATGAAGATTTTAGAAAAGGGAAATACAACACTCATTTCATTGAGCAAAAAATGAAGCTGAATGAAGGTAATAATTTTGCCAAAGAGGAGTTGCAGGAAGCAGCAATCGCAGCAACAATTTTTGATTGGAAAAAACGAGAATCACAAAGAACGATTCTAAAAAGTATCCCTTCTGGTTGGCGAAATAGTTTTTATCAACCCAACTTTGAAAAATTTATTTTTGGAGAAAAAGAAGTTGAAATCAAATATCGTTTTTCCAAAAACCAGTTTGAATTTTTCGAGGGAGAAAAAACCATAAATGTTCGATTGATCAATTTTGAAAATGAAAAATTTCGAGTCGAGTTTGATGGCATCCAAAAAGATTTCTCTGTTTTAAAATCTGAAAATGACTTTCATATTCATTCGGCTACTTTTGGAAATATTAAATTAAAGCAAGTCGAACGATTTCCCATAAAAGAAAAAGAAAAAATAAAAGGAGGTTATGAGGCTCCGATGCCTTCTCAAATAATTTCCATTCTCGTTGAACCTAACCAACCAATTAAGCAAGGTACTCCCCTGCTGATCATCTCTTCAATGAAAATGGAAAATACAATTCATGCAGAGGAGGATGGAATTGTTGAAGAAATTTATGCAACGGAAGGGAGCAATGTGGAGGCAGGTTTTTTATTAATGAAAATAACATCTTAATCAATGGAATATTTTAAACATAGTCTTTTTAAAAATCCTTTAAACGAAACTTATGCTTTCATAAAGTTGCAAGAGGACAACCATACCTTAACGATCACTTTAGATCGTGCCGCAAAGAAAAATGCCATTCATCCAAAGATGGTTGATGAGTTAGCTTTCGCTTTGCAGTACGCGAAAATATCCAAACACATCTGGGTCATTGTGATAGCGGCCGAAGGAAATGTATTTTGTGCAGGAGCAGATCTCAAAGTATTTATGGGTATACTTGGCGATTTTGAATCAACGATTCCCAAGGCGGAAAAAGAAGTTTTACTAGGCGATTTATTTAATCAAGTTCATAAACCAGTCATTGCAAAAATTGAAGGCGATGTTTATGCTGGAGGATTTTTCTTCCTCGCTGGAAGTACTTATGTGGTGGCTAAGGAAAATGTAAAACTTGGTTTGCCGGAGGTAAAAAGAGGTTTGTATCCCTTTCAAGTCATGGCTGCGTTGCTGCAAGTAATGCCCAAACGAAAGGTGGTAGACTGGTGCATTCGAGGATATAATTTACCGGTGAAGGATGCGCTTGATTTTGGTTTGGTGACTCATTTGGCAACGGCTGAAAATATTGATTCAATAGTTGATGGATTGATTGCTGACTTAAGTAAAAATTCTCCGTCTGCGATTCGACTCGGTTTAGAGGCTTTGGATGCAATCCAAAATTCGGAATTGAAACATCAATATTTGATGGAGATGTTGCAAAAAAACGGTTGCGTCAAAAGATGGGCAGGAAGGACTAACTGCTTTTAGAGAAAAGAGGAAACCGGTTTGGAAGGGGGAATGATTTTGGGTAATATCCAATAATGAACAAGGAATGTCCAATGTCCAACTTTTAGAAAACAGAAGCTCAGTCAAGCTTCTTGGAAATTGGTTATTCCTTGTTCGATATTGGATATTCAAAGGTTCCTTGTTGAATATTGGATATTCGTCATTAATAAAAAAATATGTACAACTCAATCATCATCGGCACAGGCTTCTCGGGCATTTGCATGGCCATTCAACTCAAGCAAAAAGGAATTGATAATTTTATCATTCTAGAAAAAGCAAATGAGGTTGGCGGGACTTGGAGAGAAAATACTTACCCTGGAGCAGAGTGCGATATTCCTTCGGCACTTTATAGTTTTTCATTTGAACCTTATCCTGATTGGGAGTACAAATGGTCGCATCAACCACAGATTTTGGAGTACTTAAAAATGTGTGTGAAAAAATACGACCTCGCATCACACATCCATTTTCAAAAAGAATTGGTTGCTGCTCATTGGAATGAAAACGATCTTTTTTGGGAAATAAAAACTAAAGATGGTTCCTCTTTTCAAACCAAAACTTTTATTCCCGCAGTTGGGCAATTGCATTTTCCATCTATTTCAAGTTTTACAAATAAAGAAAATTTTGAAGGAGTAACTTTTCATT
>CAYGRM010000153.1:0-14793 GCA_964352225.1 uncultured Saprospiraceae bacterium
CTTGAATAGAATTTGGGAAATTTCAATTCCTCCTTTTCTAATTAATTGGTATCTTCAACCTTTATTTTGGATTCCTTTTACCATAATAAACGTTCCAAACACTTATAAAATAACTGACTGAAAAAAAGTATTATGCCTA
The DNA here is from genome assembly GCA_964352225.1 of uncultured Saprospiraceae bacterium. Classification (GTDB taxonomy): domain Bacteria; phylum Bacteroidota; class Bacteroidia; order Chitinophagales; family Saprospiraceae; genus CAJQQY01. Next base: position 140 of record CAYGRM010000153.1, read on the forward strand.
GATTTACCCTATTCCTTATTCTAGTTCTCACGGCGAGCTGTAATGCGAAATCCTCCATTCCTACAACTACCAATCCTCCACAAAACAATATTCCTACGGCTAAAGTAGCTGATCAAAAAGATGGCTTCTTTAATTTTACCTGGGATGATAAGAATGGTACCATCATGTTGGAAATCGACAAATTCGATACTGAATTTTTATATGTAAATTCTCTTCCTGCAGGGATGGGATCCAACGATATCGGATTAGATCGAGGTCAATTAGGGGCAACTCGGATCGTAAAATTCGTGCGAGTCGGAAATAAAGTTTTGATGATGCAGCCTAACTATGACTATCGAGCGGTGAGTGATAATCCTGCGGAAAGTGAATCGGTGGAACAAGCATTTGCCCAGTCGGTGATTTGGGGGTTTAAAGTGGAAAGTGAAAAAGAAAATTCGGTGATGGTAGATGCAACTGACTTTTTATTGAGAGATGCACACTATGTAGCACTTCGGTTAGAAAATAATAACGAAGGCTCATATAAAATCGACAAATCACGCTCAGCTATCTATCCTGAAATGTGTAGAAATTTTCCGAAAAATACTGAATTTGAAGCGACTATCACTTTTGTTGGAAAAGCCAAAGGGAGGTATTTAAGTAGTGTTACTCCAAGTTCGGAAGCACTTACGCTTCGCATGCACCATTCTTTTGTGGAGTTGCCAGATGCTAATTATGAGACCCGAGTCTTCGATCCTAGAAGTGGATATAATTCGATTGCTTATCAGGATTATGCCACTCCGATTGATCAACCTTTAGTGAAAAAATTTATCCGCAGACATCGTTTGGAGAAAAAAGATCCAACTGCTGCGATGAGCGAAGCGGTGGAACCAATCATTTATTATGTTGATCGAGGAGCACCTGAACCGATTCGTTCGGCATTGATCACCGGGGCGAGTTGGTGGAATCAAGCTTTTGAGGCAGCAGGTTATAAAGATGCATTTCAAGTAAAAGTTTTACCAGACGATGTTGATCCGATGGACGTAAGATATAATGTGATTCAATGGGTGCATCGTTCTACGCGAGGTTGGTCTTACGGAAGTTCGGTAACTGATCCTCGAACTGGGGAGATTATCAAAGGGCATGTTTCGTTGGGTTCTTTGCGAGTACGTCAAGACTTTTTGATTGCGCAAGGATTAATTAAAGCATACGAAGAAGGAAAACCAGCTTCGCCAAAAATGTTGGAAATGGCTCTCGCAAGATTGCGACAGTTAGCCGCTCATGAAGTAGGACATACTATTGGTTTGACGCATAATTTTGCAGCAAGTACCAATGATCGCTCCTCTGTGATGGATTATCCACATCCATATATTACTGCAAATAAAGATGGAAGTTTGAATTTTGATAATGCTTATGATACAAATATTGGAGCATGGGATAAGCGAACTATTTTATATGGATATCAAGATTTTCCAAAAGGAACAGATCATGCAAAAGCATTGTTAGAAATTTTAAAAGAAAATCAAAATCTAGGTTTGCGATATATCTCAGATGCTGATGCTCGCCCAGCAGGAGGTGCTCATCCTTATGCGCATCTTTGGGATAATGGAAATGATCCTATTACAGAATTGAATCGATTGATGGAAGTTCGTACGACTGCTTTAAAAAACTTTAGTGTCAATAATATTCCGATGAATACCCCGCTTTCTGATTTGGAAGAAGTGCTGGTACCTTTATTTTTGGCGCATCGATATCAAGTGGAGGCTGCGGTAAAAATTGTAGGAGGCGTGGATTATGAATATAGTTCGAGAGGAGATACCCCGGTCGCCGCTAGAATTATAGATTATATAGCTCAGATGAAAGCAATTTCGAGTTTGATGAAAACTTTGAGTTCGAGAGAACTTGCCATCCCTAAAGAAATTTTATTACTTATTCCACCCAAGACTTTTGACTCTCGACGAACTCGAGAAAGTTTTAAAACTCGAACTGGATTGACATTTGATCCAATGGCTGCTGCGGAGAGTGCTGCCAATCATCTAATTTCGATGTATTTGCATCCTGAAAGAGCTACTCGATTGGTGGAGCAACATGCAAGAGATCGGAGAAATCCTGGTTTGCATAATGCAATCAATGCTTTATTTCAAGCGACCTGGTTTACGGATGATGAAGATACTTACTTAGCCGAAGTGGGTCGAGTAGCAGAAAAGTTAGTTTTGCAACACGTAATGAAATTGGCGATGAACCAAGATGCAAGTGAGCAAGTTCGAGCAGTTAGTTTTTTCAAAATCCAAGAGCTTAAAGATTATTTAAATAAAAAAACAGCTGACAAGGAAATGGAAAAAGCCCACATCATGCATGCGCTTTCGATGATTGATCAATTTATGGATGATCCAAATGAATGGAAAAATTCGATGCCAAAAGATATGCCTGATGGATCGCCAATTGGGATGGATGCATGTGGCGGGCACTTTTAAAAAATTGGCTTGCGATATCTCTTGCCACAGACTTTTTAAGACTTTGATGATGACTTTTCACAGTTTTGATTTTTATACAAAAAAAGTCTGCGAAAAGTCATCATCAAAGTCAAACTAAGCCTGTGGCAAAAAAAACACCACTTACCGAAAACACATGAATAAAACTCACTTATCACTTTTTGTAATTGTAGTGTTATGTTTTCTTTTTAGTTGTCAAAAAAAACAATACACTTCCAAAACAGTTCAAGGTGAAGAACCTCGAACTACAAGTTTTTGGTATTATCAAAATAACTTTTTATTAGATCCGAATTCTACGGAATTACGAACGGATGGAATTTATTTTAAAATAATCGATACGGATCAGTTCGGTGATACTTACAAAACTTTTCGATTTTACGAAGATGGTTTAGTCATTTCACATGTAGCCTACAGTACCCCTGAAAATTTATTGGAACTCAATCGAACAACGCAAGGCAATATTCATGGTTATTATAAAGTGAAAAATGACTCTTTGTTTTTCACGACCAAAGTTTATTATAATCATAGTCCTACTTTTTATACGGGTTTTGCTTATCCTGATTCGATAAATTTGAATAGTATTAATTTTAAAACTAGGGAAAGTGATAATCAGGTATATTATTTTTTAAAAAAGGAAGAGTAAATTTGAGTGATGAACTATAAGTGATGAGTGAAGCCTGTCTATTGACAGGTAGAAGTTTTTATGCAGGAGTAGATTATAATTTAAACAAAAATGGACGAACAGAAACGAATAGAATTATTGCATAAGGCAAAAGATTTTTTTAAAAAAGAAATCGTGTCTTCGCACGTCCGTGGTGGTTTGAAAAAAGCAGGTTCTCTTTCCAATTATAATGTCAATCCTTTCCTTTTTAAATACCTCGCCAACTTCCTTCGAGGCAATGCCAATCCTGAAAGTATGGCGGAAGCGTTGATTTTGCCAAGAGTTTTAGGCTCATCGATCACGACTACTTTTGGGATGAAAATCCAAAAATTGATCAGCGAATTATTCGAAGGATTCGGCTCGACGACACCTGGGATTGACATTGAATTTATCGACGCCATCGATGGTCGAAAAAAATATTGTCAAATCAAATCAGGCCCAAACACCATCAATTATGATGATGTGCAAACTATCTTTGGACACTTCGATGGTATCATAAATTTAGCTCGAACTAATAATCTTAATGTTGGTTTTCAAGACTTAATGGTTGGAATTATTTATGGAGAAAAACAAGATTTATCCTCTCATTATAAAAGTATTGATCAGCGATTTCCAGTTTTTATTGGAAAAGATTTTTGGCATCACTTGACTGGCAAAGAAGATTTTTATTTCGATTTGATTGATGCATTTGGAGAAGTAGCGCTAGAGGTAGATGGTGGTGCGGCACTTCGAATGACGATTCAAAAATTGGCGAGGGAGATTGAGGTGAAGTTCAAGTAAATAGTGATGAGCTATGAGTGATAAGTGATGAGTTTTACGAGAGCGACTCATCACTTATCACTCATAGTTCATCACTAAATTAAAGCCTGTTTAAAAACTTCACAATCGCATACCCCACTTCCTTCCCTAAATTCACCGGCACCGCATTTCCGATTTGTTTATACTGCTGAGTAACCGAACCCGCAAATTTCCAATCATCTGGAAAAGTTTGAATTCGAGCATATTCTCGCACGGTAAACGGACGAGTTTCATCAGGATGACAACGTTCGGTTTGTTTTTGAGCAGGGCTACAAGTCAAAGTTAGACTAGGTTCATCCCAACTGATGCGTCGAGCCATTCCAGTTTTCCCACCACCGAGGTAAAAACTTTTTTGCATATATTCCTTCTGAATATCAAGTGGCAAATCTCTCCAATATCCACCTGGAGGGACTAAATCTAAAACTACTTTTTTGTGCTCAGGATATTTTGCGCCATCAGATTTAGGTACTTTTTTTGGGAAAAGCTCGCCCTTTTTAAGCGCATCTTTTAGGTTATAAATTTTACTGTATGGTTTTGGATATTCGAAGTCGATGTCAATATCTTTTCGAATGCCGACCAGAATTAATCGCTCTCTTTTTTGAGGTACATTATAATGTATCGCTTTTAAAACCTGATGTTCCATCACTCGATAACCTAATTCATCTAGGACAGATTTCATACCTTTAAGTGTTCGGCCACCATCGTGATTGACGAGTCCTTTTACATTTTCACCAATACAAATTTTCGGTTGCACTTCTGAAACTGCTCTGGCAAATTCATAAAACAACGTTCCTCGTGCATCTTTAAAACCTAAAGATTTCCCAGCATAACTAAAGGCTTGGCAGGGAAAACCTCCCGTGACCACATCCACTTTTCCTTTGTATTTTTTAAAAGAAATATCTTTGACATCGCCTTCGATCACATTCCAACTCGGTCGGTTATTTCGCAAAGTTTCGGCTGCCCAATGATCGATTTCATTCAAGGCTTCACACTTCAACCCTGCTTTTTCAAAACCCAAAGCCAATCCTCCTGCTCCAGCAAAAAGTTCTAACACTTTGTACTCTTTTTTAGGTTTTACAAAATTGCCTTTGCCATCTGTATCGAATAAACTGGACAATTCTGGGAACATTTTTAATTGCTCTTTTTTATACATTCGATAGTTGCTGATCGGTTCGCGAACGGCTACTAACTTTCCACTATTGTCCCATCGACGGAGTGTTTCTTTGCTTTTTCCTAATAATTCGGCGACTTCTGAAATTGAATAGTAATCCTTCATTAAAATATTTATGACTTTATAAATTTATATTTTGGTGTGTAACACGTGGTGGTCTGTTTTAGCTGACCTAAAAAGAATACTTTAAAATTTTCTTTTTTTTGAGTCGCTGTGCTCCTTTTTTCAGGTCAGCTAAAGCAGACCACCACGTGCTATTTACCACAACTCATTGATACTCAACACTTAATAGAAATGTTGTTTTTTCAAAAAATACCCCACCTACTCAACCTTACACATGGTTACAAAAGTAATACAGTTTTTATAAACACCAAATATCTAAAAAGGTTCTTTTTCAAAATGTGGAAAACTTATTTTTTATGAAAAAGAAATAGGATTCCGTATCTTACAACTTTCAAAAAACAGCATTTGTAAATATATTGTTATTACTAATAGATTTTCATTGTAAGTAAAGTTGTATGGGAGACCGTAAAACGTCTAACGTTTAACGTCTAACCAATATTAAACATACCGATTTTTCTTTTTTGAGAAAAAACTAATCACGAAATAATGACCTTACCTGACGCTAGAATCGCCTTAAAAAAATTCTTTGGTTACGACAATTTTCGACCAGGACAAGCTGAGATTGTGCAACACGCTTTTGAGGGAAAAGACACCCTCGTGCTAATGCCTACTGGAGGTGGAAAGTCGATTTGTTTTCAGATTCCTGCGATTACGATGGATGGTATTTGTATTGTGGTTTCGCCCTTGATTTCATTGATGAAAGATCAAGTAGAAGCACTTCGAGGAAATGGAATCCCAGCAGCTTTTTACAATAGTTCCTTGTCGAAAAGCGACGAACAACAAGTTATACAAGACATTGATAATCAGCAACTTAAGTTACTTTATGTTTCTCCAGAGCGATTATTGACCCGTAGCTTTTACGACTTGATGCAGCAGATGAATATCAGTTTATTTGCCATAGATGAAGCGCATTGTATTTCTTCTTGGGGACATGATTTCCGACCTGAATACACCAAAATGAAGTTCCTCAAAAACTCATTTCCCAATGTCCCAATTATGGCCTTGACGGCTACGGCTGATAAGTTAACTCGGAAAGATATTGTCAATCAAATGGGTTTGAGAAATCCTGAAATATTCGTCTCTTCTTTTGATCGTCCTAACTTGAGTATTGAAGTTCGTCCAGGGCAAAAACGATTACAACAAATCGTCAACTTTGCTAAACGAAGACCAAATCAATCTGGCATCGTTTATTGTTTGAGCCGAAAAAATACAGAAGCCGTTGCGGATAAATTACGCGCCAACGGTATCAAAGCCACACATTATCACGCAGGACTTTCGCCGAATATGCGAAGCGAAGTGCAAGAAGATTTTATCAATGATCGAGTGCCGATTGTTTGCGCCACGGTTGCCTTCGGAATGGGAATCGATAAGTCTAATGTGCGGTGGGTAATTCATTATAATTTACCTAAAAATATTGAAAGTTATTATCAAGAAATTGGTCGAGCAGGTCGAGATGGAGCCAAGGCAGATACGATGTTATTTTGGAGTTATGGCGATATAAAAATCCTTCGAGATATTTTGACCGACCCTGCCAACGCTAGCGAACAAACCGAACTCAAACTCACCAAACTCGAACGTATGCGCCACTTCGCTGAAGCGATGCAATGTCGTCGAAAAATTCTACTCGGTTATTTTAGCGAAACGATGAAAAAGGAAAACTGTGGCAACTGTGATGTTTGCAAAAATCCACCTCAACGAGTCGATGGAACATTGATTGCGCAAAAAGCACTTTCGGCAGTTGCTCGAACGCAGGAACAAGTCGGGATAAATATTTTGATTGGAATTTTAAGAGGTTCTAATCAGCGAGAGATTTTTGAAAAAGGTTTTAATAAAATAAAAACTTATGGCGCAGGTCGTGAAATAAGTTTATTCGATTGGCAAATTTATATCATGCAATTATTGAATGCAGGATTGATGGAAATTGCCTACGATGAAGGAAGTGCACTCAAGCTGACTGCTGCTGCTCGAGAAATTTTATTTGAAGGAAAAAAAATAGAACTCGTCAAACCTACCGTTGCCGAAACTCGCAAAGCAGCTGCTAAAAAAGCGGTCGTTGCAAAACCAAAAAGAGAAAGAGTGCGCGACGAATTATTCGAAGCATTGCGAGCACTTCGTTTGCAATTGGCGAGAGTACGAGGTGTTCCTCCGTACATCGTTTTTAGTGATGCAACGCTAGAGGAGATGGCTGCCAAACGTCCGACCACGGATGCGATGATGAATGAAATCAGCGGAGTCGGGGAAAGGAAAATGCATCTTTATGGAGCTCAATTCAAAGAAGCAATTATTGATTTTTTGATCAAAAAAGATGCGGCTGGCGAGAAAGTGCAAGGGACTTCCCATATCATTTCTTATGCTCTCTTTCAAAAAGGAAAAACGGTGGAGCAAATTGCTGCACAGCGACAAGTGAAAGATATAACAGTACAAACACATTTGGCAAAAGCGTATGAGCAAGGGGAAGATTTGGATATTGCTCAGTTTATTTCGGAGGAGGAAATTGATCTAATTTTGGGAATGTTGCACTTGATGGATACTCCGATTAAGATGCTAGATATTTTTAATTATTTTGAAGAGAAGGTGAGTTATGATAAGATTCGGTTTGCGTTGGCGCATTATTATCGGGAGGCTACGGTGGAGTGATTTTAAATGACTTCAGCGTAGCAGCGTTTTCAATTTCAATTTTCAAGGATTTCATCAATGCTTGTGTATCTTCGTGTAAAATTTCATACGTATCAAAAGCAACTCTTAAATAGTCCCCATGAGCTATGTTATTTCTTGAATCAACTAAGTCATTAATTAAACTTTTCTTTGGCCTAAATTTAGTCTCGTCAATTCCTACAACAAAAAGAATTTCTTCTAAAACGTTATACCTCAAATTTGATCTAGTTTTTATCACATCTCTTGTCAATATATTAGAATTCTTATCTAAAGCACCTAATAAGAATTCTACTGTTTTAGACTTTTCCACCAAGTTTTTTATTTCTAAATTTCCTAGTTTTTTAGATAAAGAAAGAGCTATAAATTGAGGTTTAAGTTCATTATGTTTCAAATGTTGTTTAGCTACATACTCCAAATAAAGCTCACACGATTTTTTCACAAATCCTTCCCAATGTGCATAAAGAATGGGTACTGCAAATCTTAACGCGGCACTTTGCTTTGGCCCAGATTTATTCGGAATTTGATCTTTAATAATTTTTAATTCTTTTCTTCTCCAAGCAAAATCATCTTCTAAGTAAGACATCAATAGATTGAATGTATAAGGTTTTCTCGCCAATATTTTTGAAAATAATCATTAGCAAAAGGAATTAATTTCGGAATTCTTGATTTCGCATTTGAACCAGAACCTGAGGTTCGACTGTAAATTTCTTGGTCATATAACTCTCTTATTTTCTTTTCCAATAAGTCATTATCAGCAGGGAAATTATAATCATTAATATTAGCTGACAAACCTATTCCAACTGCTTCAAAAGCCGACTCTAAAAATTTACCTTTAAAGTCATTTCCATTGTATTTTTTGAAGGATTTTTCTCCTAAAATTTGATTTAATTGTAAAAAGGTTTCCTCAAAATTTGCTTTTACTTCCTCAAAAGGAAAAGCTGTATTATTAAGAATATCTTCATTAATATCATCAAGAAAATCTCCAACATCTTTTCTATGATTATAATCATAATGTGCTAATGCAATAAACCTGAGTAATAGTTCCATATGATATTGTTCATCATATAGTCTGTCGGAGAGTGATAATGTTTCTTTAAAATCTTCATTTTCTCCCAAAGAACTAAACCATTTGAAAATATTAGGATTCACCATAATCATGACATTATTTCTAACTTCTTGGTTAGAAGCATTTGATCCTCCTGTATTTAACCTTTGGAAAACTTCGAATTTTGCTCTTGGATCTGAATCACTTAAAATAATTGTTAAGTTTATTTTTGCTCTTTTTATAGATAATTTTAAACTAGGGGGTAATTCTTTTTCTATATCATCAGGGTTTTCCCATTTGAATCCTTCTAAGCTAGGTATATATTTTGTTCCTTCTAAAGTTAAAGGTTCTGAATCTTTTAATTCTCCAAATAATTGTAAAATAGATGAGACCCTTTGAAGCCCATCTACCAGTTCCCATATCCCATTTTCATCTTGATAAACAAAAATTGTCGGAATTGGGATTCCAAGAATTATTGATTCTATCAATTTTACTTTTTGTCCATGAGTCCACCTAAATAATCGTTGATATTCAGGTCGTATAATTATTTCTTCTTTATCATAAAGACTTACTAATTCTCCAATTGACATGGCGTAACTATCAGTCTTAAAACTTGTTCTCTTTTCTTCTATCTCTCTTAAAAGTTGACTCATTTTATAAATTATTTTTTATCATTCAAATTTGTCCTATTTTCCAATAAGAAAATACATTAAATAGAAAAGCAATATAAAATTTAAAATATTAAAACAGAAAATATTAATCCATACTTTTATTAAAAAGATGGGTGCAATTATCATTCTATATAATTTTATAACATAAATAGTAAAATAAAAAATGAATATCCTCCTAACCTTTGAAATTACCTTCGAACCAACCCCCACCTCATCCTCGAAAACCTAGTATTATTCACCGGCTACCGCTACTACATTTTTTTTTAAAAATAATTACTCGAAGGACAAAATAGAATAGGTTAGTTGCCTTCAATCAAACAATTCTAACAACTAAGTTTTACTTTTGCAAAAAAATAAAAATAATGAATCATCCTAATTTCGGAATAGCCATTCACGGCGGAGCAGGAACCATTCTCAAATCAGAAATGACTCCTGAAAAAGAAGAGAATTATAAGGCAGCTTTGGACAAAGCTCTTCAGGCTGGATATGATTGTTTGGAAAAAGGAAAAACAGCTATGGAAGCAGTAGAAGCTGCCATTATTGAATTGGAAAATACCCCATTATTTAATGCAGGAAGAGGAGCCGTTTTCAATGCCAAAGGACAGCATGAAATGGATGCCAGCATCATGGATGGAAAAAGTCTTCACGCAGGCGCAGTTGCCGCAGTTCGGAATTTAAAAAACCCCATTTCGTTGGCGACTAAAGTTTTACATCATTCCGATCATATTTTATTGATGGGTGAAGGAGCTGCCGAGTTTGCTAAAGGATTTGAAATTGAGTTTGAATCTGATGAATACTTTTTTGACCAACATCGATATGACCAATGGCAAAAAATAAAAGGGACAGATAATTTCCAACTAGATCACACTAAAAAAGATAAAAAATATCTAGGCACCGTTGGCGCAGTTGCACTCGACAAAGACGGCAACCTTGCTGCAGGAACTTCTACTGGAGGCATGACCAATAAAAAATTTGGAAGAATTGGAGATAGTGCACTCATCGGTTTAGGTACTTATGCTAATAATAAAACTTGTGCGATTTCATGCACCGGAAGTGGTGAATATTTGATGCGAGCAGTTACGGCTTATGATGTTTCTGCTAGAATGGAATACAAAGGATTGAGTTTGGAAGAGGCTGTCAACGAATCCATCATGGATCGGTTAACTGAAATTGGAGGCGATGGTGGATTGGTCGCTATGGATAAAGATGGAAATATCGAAATGCCTTTTAATTGTGAAGGTATGTATCGAGCATCGAAAAATGCACAGCAAACTGTGATTAAAATTTATGGCTAAAAATATCTTTATTGTTATAAGATGGAACACGGATGCCACGGATCCGGGTTCCATCACATATCGTTATTTCTATTCAAAATCAGCATCAATCGGCAACACATGAATCTCCTTTTTATCAATCGTAAAAGTATCACTATTCGCTAATATATGAACCCTTAAATTTGACATCGTCATCGGCATCCCTTTCGGTAAAATCTTTTCATTATTATTTTGCAAATCACTCGGATCAAAAATGATCACCATCCCTGAACCGATCACCGTAAAATGATTGGAATCTTTAATGACTAAACCGGTATCTTCTGCCAATCCCACCCCTAACAAATTAGGATATTTTGCAACTGCTTCTGCCATCCTTCCAAATCTTCCTCTTTGGACAAAATGAGTATCGATAATTAACTTTGGAATAAAATTCATTCCGTCTCTCATACTAACGGCTCCTTTGGTTAAGGCCTCTGTACTACTTCCCCCTGAGATCATTTCTTTTGACATGGCCATTGCTCCAGCACTTGTACCTGCTATCACCAATCCATCGCTTTCAAAGCGTCGAGTTAAAATTTCATGCATGGAAGAATGACCAATAATATCAACAATTCTAGATTGATCACCTCCTGAAAACATCACACAGTCTGCCTCTTCTACTAATTGAAGCCACTCAGGCTTTTCTGCTTGTGCTCTCTCTCTGATATTCAAAATAGTTACATCCGTGCAACCTAAGGCTGAAAAAGCTTTCATGTAATTTTGGCCAACTTCTACGGGAATTCTGGAAGCAGTAGGAATAACAACGACCTTCGCATTCACCCCTCCGGCTTCTCGAACTACTCTACTTAGTATACCTTCTTTTACAAAATCAAGATTATAGGATTCATTGACTTCTGGTCCCTTATCTTCGTTTCCACCGATTGGAATTAGAATTCCTTTTTTTACCATGTTCTAAGATTTTAATTTTTCTGCAAAATAAATCAATAAACATTAGAAACTATGCCAAAAAAATACTTTATGTTTAGAAATATTTTTTTTAAAACGTAAAACCTACATCATATGAGAATTTTAGAAATCAGAGCCATGAGGGGGCCCAACTATTGGTCGATTAGAAGACACAAATTAATCGTAATGACTCTCGACCTAGAGGAGTATGAACAAAAACCCACCAATAAGATTGAGGGATTTTATGAAAATCTGAAAAACATGTTCCCTGGCATGTATGAACATCGTTGTTCAGTTGGAACACCTGGAGGATTTTTTCAAAGAGTTGAAGAAGGAACATGGATGGGACATGTGATTGAACATATCGCGCTAGAAATCCAAAGTTTAGCTGATATGGAAGTTGGATTTGGGCGAACTAGAGGATTCGGAAAAGAAGGTGTTTATAGTGTCGTTTTTAGTTACATCGAAGAAAAAGTAGGAATTTATGCAGCAAAGGCTTCCGTCAGAATAGCTGAAGCTTTATCAGAAGGCAAGGAGTATAACCTAGAGGATGATATTCGTGAAATGAGAGAGATTCGAGAGGCAGAAAGATTAGGGCCAAGTACTGGTTCGATCATTCAAGAAGCAGTTAATCGAGGCATGCCTTGGATTCGATTGAATAAATATTCTCTTTGCCAAATTGGATATGGAATTAATCAAAAAAGAATTCAAGCGACCGTATCAAGTGATACGAGTAGTATTGGGGTTGAAATCGCTTGCGATAAAGAAGATACCAAACACCTTTTGAAACAAGCTAATATCGCCGTTCCGGAAGGGGAAATTATCAGAACCGAAAGAGGTTTACGTGATGCGGTAGATGATATCGGATATCCACTCGTGATCAAACCTATCAATGGAAATCACGGAAGAGGTATCACGATTAATATCCAAAATTGGGAAGATGCTTTAGTTGGATTCAACGTTGCCAAGGAAGTATCTAAGAGTGTAATTGTCGAGAAATATATTGTTGGGGATGATTATCGACTTTTAGTAATTAATTATAAATTAGTTGCGGCGGCTAAAAGAACGCCTGCTCACGTCATCGGTGATGGAAAATCTACCATCCAAGAATTGATTGATGAAGTTAATAAAGATCCTAGAAGAGGATATGGTCATGAAAAAGTTTTGACCATGATTACAGTTAATGAAATCACTAATAATATTTTAAAAGATAAAGGGTACGACTTAGAAACCGTCTTGACGAAAGATGAAGTACTGAACCTAAAAGATACCGCTAATCTAAGTACCGGTGGAACGGCAACCGATGTAACGGATATGGTTCATCCAACCAACATTTTTATGGCAGAACGAATTGCTAAAGTGATTGGATTAAATATTTGCGGAATTGATTTGATGACAACTGATATTTCTAAACCTGTTTCTGAAACTGGAGGAGCAGTACTCGAAGTGAATGCAGGTCCAGGATTTAGAATGCACCTCGCGCCTACCGAAGGACTCCCTCGAAATGTAGCTGCTCATGTCATGGATATGCTTTATCCTTATGGATCAACCGCTAGAATTCCAATCGTAGCGATCACCGGAACTAATGGAAAAACAACCACAACCCGACTGATTGCTCACATGGTAAAAATGATGGGACACAAAGTTGGCTACACCACTTCAGATGGTATTTATATCCAAAATCACATGTTAGATAAAGGTGATTGTACTGGCCCAGTCAGCGCTGAGTTTGTTTTAAAAGATCCAACGATTGACTTTGCTGTTTTAGAAACGGCAAGAGGTGGACTGCTACGTGCTGGACTTGGTTTCAAAAAATGTGATATTGCTATCGTGACCAATATTGCTCCTGACCATTTAGGATTACGAGGTATCAATACGGTCGAACAAATGGCCAGACTTAAAGGAGTCGTTCCGGAAACCGTAATGCCCAATGGTTACGCTATTTTAAATGCTGATGATGACCTCGTTTATGATATGCGAAAAAATCTTGAATGTAACGTTGCATTATTTTCCATGGACGAAAATAATGAACGTATCAAAAAACATGCGGAGCAAAATGGACTTTCTGCCATTTATGAAAATGGCTTTGTGACTATTTGCAAAGGAACTTGGAAAATGAGAGTGGCCAAAGTGGTGAATGTACCTTTGACCTTTGGTGGAAAAGCAAGGTTTATGATTCAAAATGTTTTACCTGCGGTCTTAACTGGATTCGTTCGAGGTTTTGATTTAAAAGATATTCAAATGGCCATCGAGTCATTTATTCCATCACCTGCTCAGACTCCAGGAAGATTGAATCTGTTCAAATTTAAAAAATTTTCCGTGCTGCTAGACTATGCTCATAATGAAGCAGGGATGAAGGCATTACATAATTTTATTGAAAACTTGGATGGCAAACCTAAAATTGGGATCATTGCCGGAATCGGAGATCGAAGAGAAGTAGATAACCAAAGCATGGGAAAAATGGCTGCCATCATGTTTGATGAAATCATCATCAGACAAGACAAAAACCTTCGTGGAAAAACGGAAGAGGAGTTAATCGATATGCTTTCCACCGGGATTAAAAAACATAGTCCTGATAAAAAAATTACGATTATTCCAAGTGAGGAAGAGGCCATCACTCATGCTATTACACATGCGGTTCCTGGATCTTTAATTGTCATTTGTAGTGATGTGGTTCCTGATGCTTTGAAGTTGGTGCAAAGTTTTAAAGAGAAGGAAGCGAAAGAATTATATGATCATTCTAAAACATAAATCGGATTTAAAATTTTAAACATAGAAAACCTGAGAATCATTAATTTTGATTTTCAGGTTTTCTTTTTTTATAAAGTTGTTTAAAATAAATC
>CAYGRM010000154.1:0-14763 GCA_964352225.1 uncultured Saprospiraceae bacterium
GTTCTATTGAAGTACTTTTTTAAGGAAAAATAGCGGAAAAAGATGTTTATAAAATACCCGTTTAATTAGGGTGTCCTACTTAAGTGTCTAAAGCACAATTAATTATTTTTTTAATTAACAAATTAATAATGAGAGAAGTTTTAATTATTGGGTTTGCATTTTTGATATTATCTACCATGGGATGTGAACAATCACATAACCCCAATTGGAAGCAAGACGCTGCCAAGGCGGATTATATTCATCGAAGTATCAAAAAGTTGACCGACGTCATTGTTCATGATATTATTTCACCACCTGTGGCAGCACGTGATTATGCTTATCCAAGTATTGCGGCTTATGAAGCATTGCTTCCTGCCTACGATTCACATGTTTCTTATGCAGGACAATTGAATGGGTTGACTGATGTTCCCCAACCTGAAGCAGGTAAAGAATACTGCTTTCCTTTGGCAAGTGTTCATGCCTTTTTGAAAACGAGTGAGAGTTTTATTTTTGATGTTACTCAAATTGAGGACTTCCGAACTGAGTTATATCTGGAAATGGACTCGGTCATAAATATGCCAGATGATGTAAAAAAACGTTCCCTCGAATATGGCGAAATGGTGGCTGCACATATTTTGGATTGGTCAAAAACAGATAATTATGCAGAGTCTCGAACTTTTTCAAAATATGAGGTTCCTTTCGATGATCCTTCCAAATGGAAACCAACCCCTCCAGATTTCATGGATGGCATCGAACCACATTGGCGGACGATTCGTCCTTTTGTTTTGAAAAAAGCAGATCAATTTACGCCAGCGCCGCCAACAGAATTTAGTACAAAGCAAGGAAGTCAATTTTATCAAGAGACGATGGAAGTTTATGAAATTGGAAAAAATAAAAATGAAGAACAAATCGAAATTGCTAAGTTTTGGGATTGTAATCCTTTCGTTTCTACCCACAAAGGACACATGATGTTTGCCACTAAAAAGATTTCTCCTGGAGGACATTGGATTGGAATTACTCAGATTGCTGCGAGGAAATCTAACTCAAATATGATGGAAACGATTGAAGCTTATTCATTAGTTTCTATTTCATTGTTGGATGCCTTCATCAGTTGTTGGGATGAAAAATATCGAAGTAATTTAGTAAGACCAGAGACGGTGATTAATACTTTTATTGATGAGAATTGGTTACCACTTTTGCAGACGCCTCCGTTTCCAGAACATACGAGTGGGCATAGTGTAATTTCATCTGCATCCGCTTTGGCTTTGACAAAATTATACGGTGAAAATTTTGCTTACACCGACGATGTAGAAGTGGAATATGGATTAAAAGCCAGGTCATTCACTTCATTTATTCAAGCATCAGAGGAAGCTGCGGTGAGTCGATTGTACGGAGGAATTCACTACCGACCTGCTATTGATGTTGGAGTAGCGCAAGGAAGAGAAGTAGGGAAATATGTTTTGGAAAATGTAAATACTCGGAAATAAGCAAAGCAAACTGATAATAGATTTTAAAGGAACCCCGTCCATTGGTGAAATGGATGGGGTTCTTTTTTGCAAACAACACTCAATTTTTTTTCTATTTTTACAAACCTATCCATTTCAAGGAAGGGAGCAAAACGAAAATATTTTAGAAAAATGAAAAATCAAACCTATTTGCCCATTCTGTTCTTGTGTACAATCTTATTTTTTGGATGTGAGACTACCCCTGAAAAATCATCACTAAAAGAAGAAGAAGAAAAGCCCGCCACTCCGACTCCTCCTGACAATTCATCAGATATTTCCATTAATCGTTTCCAAGGCGAGATTGATGATTTTATAAAAGAAGATAAAGAAAATAGTTTTCCAAAAAATGGAATCATGATGACTGGAAGTTCAAGTATCAGAATGTGGACTTCGATGAAAGAAGATTTCCCTAACTTCCCAGTTTTGAATCGAGGATTTGGAGGAGCAACCATTCCTGAAGTTTTACATTTAGCAGGGCAGTATATTTTTCAGCATGAGCCACAAATCATCGTTTTTTACTGTGGGGAAAATGATATTTCGGAAGGCGCTAGTCCCGAAACTGTCTTCGCATCGTTTAAAACTTTTGTAAAAATTATCGAAACGAAATTACCTGAAACTAAGCTAGTTTATATCTCGATGAAGCCTTCCATCGCTCGCTGGAATCTGTGGCCGCAATATCAAGCAGGCGAAAAGTTGATCAAAGAGTTCATCGATAAAAATCTGAAAATAGAATACATGGATGCAAGCATTTCGATGTTGGATCAAAATGGGGAAGTGAAAAAAGATATTTTTATTGAAGATGGTTTGCACATGAATGCAAAAGGTTATGAAGGATGGACGAATCAGTTGAAACCGATTTTGGAGAAGATGTACGAACCACAATAAACGATTTTATAAAAAATCGAAAATCATAAAAAAAAAAGCAAAGTATGCGAATCATTTTCATTAGTTTAATTTTTATCGGTTTATTGACTTCTTGTAATCGTAATGAGTTGAAAAAGCAAAATGGAATTTCCCTTGACCAAATTAAATCCGAGGAAAATGGAAACTCTAATCAAATAAAAAAAGAATTGCGTACAAGGCCAACCGATGTTTTGTTGTCGGGCAACTCTAATCATAGATTGGTAACGGTGTATAAAATAAATTATAATTCAAGGACAGAGTCGTATTATACAGGTACTAATAATTTTCTCCGAGATTATAGTTATAGTTACGATGATGATTATGGTTCAAACCGACGTGTGAGGAAGTATCATTTTTTTATGCCTGGAATAGAAGCGATTGCAGGATATAATATGATGAATGTATCACACTATAATTTTAAAACGAAAGAGAGAAATAATCTTTTTGAAAAACCAGTTTTGGTCAACACCTTATATTATCCTTGTTTAGAACAAGACTCTTTAAATGGTCAACCGATCAATCGAGATTATTATATGGTGTCAGTTTATGATGAAGATACGAACCAAGATAGTTTGATTAATCGAGATGATCTAAGACGATTTTACCATTTTGATATAGATGGGTTGAATCAATCCCCTTTAGTTCCGTTGAATTACTCCGTGATAAGTTCTGAATATGATTCCGAAAATGATGTCATGTTTGTTTTTGCTAAACTAGATAAAAATGAAAATGGGAAAAGAGAAGAAGAAGAACCGATACACATTTTTTGGATAGATTTGAAAACACCTAAAATGGGAGAACGATTTTACTAGTTCGCTATATAAAACAGGCAATAAAAAAGAGACGAAGTCACAAACCCAGATATTAATTCAATGAACAACTATCCGCAATAACTAATCAATAAAACCAACAATGAATAAACTAAAAAAAGAACTCAATCTCTACGGCCTGACGATGATCGTTATCGGTGCCGTTATTGGTTCTGGAATATTTCGGACGCCTTCAGATATTGGTGGATTATTACAAAATCATTTGTTGATAATTTTAGTTTGGTTGTTGGGGGGAGTGGTTGCCTTGACAGGTGCTTTGACCTTTTCAGAGTTGGGTGGAATGTTTCCCAAAGCAGGAGGTGTTTATGTTTTTATCAAAGAAGCTTATGGAAAACTAGCTGGATTTTTATATGGTTGGGCGATTTTGTTAGTAATTAATACCGGAGCATTAGCAGCCTTGGGAATGGTTTTTTCAGATTATATGACTACGTTTTTTGACTTGACAGATTTGGGGAAAAGTGGATTAGCGATAGCTGTAATTATTTTGCTCACCTTCATTAATATCATCGGAGTCAATGTGACTCAAGTATTCGCAAATGTTTTTACTGGATTAAAATTAGTAGCAATTGTTGCCATTATTTTAGCAGGTTTTATTTTTTATAATCCAGAAGTAAATTTGAATTTTACTTTGGAAAATACTCCGCCCGATATTATGACTGCCATGTTTGCAGGGTTGGTAGGAGTCCTTTGGTCGATAGGTGGGTGGCATCATGCAAGCTATATAGCGAGTGAAACGATTGATGCTCAACGAACTGTTCCGAGAGCGATGGTGATTGGAGTTTCAGTAATTATGACAGTTTATATTTTGATCAATCTGGCGATCATGTTTTTGCTTCCACTTCCAGAAATTATGGCTTCCGAAAAAGTAGTAGGCGATGCCATTGCCTCGATTAGTGCCATTCCTTACGGAGGAGAAATGGTCGCAATTGCTATTTCCATTTCTATTTTTGGAACGATTGGAATTTATACAATGACAGCTCCTCGAATCTATTTTGCGATGGCGGAGGATGGCGTATTTTTTAAACAACTTTCCCATGTTCACCCAAAGTATCGTACTCCAGCAAATGCTATGCTTTTACAAATGGTTTGGGCTTGTGTATTGATTCTATTTTGGGGAAGTTTTGGAAAATTAATTAATTATGTTGTCTTCATGGATCTTGCATTTATGACTTTGGCAGGAATTAGTATTTTTATTTTTAGGCAAAAAAGAAAAGATGCACATCGTCCTATTCGAGCTTGGGGCTATCCAATCATCCCTCTGGTTTTTGTAGTGATTTCATTTTTGTTTGTTGGAAGTACGCTTTTGGGAAGTAATACCAAGGAGCAATCTTTGGCCGGGCTTGGAGTTTTGTTGATTGGAGTTGCTGTTTATTATTTGATGGGATTTAATAAAGAAAAAAACAGATAATGATGGATTACTTTCAGGTTTATTTTTTGAAAAAATAAAATTCTAAATGCTTATTATTAGGTCAAAGCAAAGTGAATCTTCCAGCCTACAAAGAAAAAAGACGCGATAGAAAATTCAATAAATTTTCACAAAGATTTAAAACTTACACTCTAATAGAGGAATAAAAAAAGAGCTGGAACCAATGATCCCAGCTCAATAAATAAACCTCATGAAAATCAAGATTCGGAATAAATCCGATCTTGAAAGACTTCTTTTATAAGTTCATTATCTTAATTTCTACTCTACGATTTGCAGCGTCTGCTGCATTATCAGTTGTTGGTATAGTCGAACCATAACCTTTAGCCGTGATTCTTTTCTCAGCAATACCTTGAGCCACTAGTTGTGCTTTAACGGCTTCTGCTCTAGCTTGTGAAAGAGCCATGTTTTTATCAGCCGAACCTGAACTATCAGTATGACCTGCTACTTCGATATTGATGTTAGAATATGCATCCAATACTTTAGCTAAGTTATTAACTTCAGCCATATCTTGAATGGCAGCAGATCCACTTGGGAAAGTCAAATTGTTAAATCTAAAAGTACTTTCTCCTTTTCTATCTCCTGCTAGGAAGTTACTAAACTTTTCTCCAACAGATCCCGCAGCAAAAGTAACTCCTGCTAATGCTTCTTTGGCTTTAGCTGTTATTGCATTCGCAGCATCGCTTGCCATTTCACCAGCAGTATTTGCCGCATCACCAGCCGCATCGCCAACAGTTGACGCAGCGTCTCCGACTTTATCACCTACCATTGAGGCAGCATCACCAGCCGCATCTGCCATATCTCCTGCTTTTTCCCCAACGGTTGAAGCAGCATCTCCAACCGTTTCACCTACTTGAGAAACGGCGTCGCCAACACTTGAGCCAGAGAAATAATTCCATCCAAAATAAGCTAAACCTAGAAGAAGAATTAATGGAAGCACTCGTTTCAATAAACTACTGCTTTCATTAGTTGCTTCAGAAATAGTTTCCCGAGCAGTTTCTGCGGCAGCCTCAACCTTGTCTCCCATACCTGAAGTGTTAGGCATAGAGAAACCTAAAAGGTTACCCATTCCAGCAGGAAGAGCATCAGCTACATATTGACTTTGAGATCCTAAAAATTTGCTCAAGCCCATAGCATCAAGAGCTTTACTTTTAATATATTTTCCTACCATACCCATAACTAGCGGTGCAGCCATGCTCATAATAGAAGAGGAAGAACCTTTGCTCAATCCACTTACAGAAGAGATAATATCAACGACAGAACCAAGTTTGTTGCCCATCAAGGATTTAAGAATACCACTTCCAGAATTTAGAAAATTACTAGTAGCATCTCCACCTCCAAACATACTTCCCAAATTATCAAATGCACTTCCATCATGTCCACCCTTAGTGATCATCTCCATCAGTTCTTTTGCGCCTTGAGAGGTAGAGCCAGAGGAGATCATACTTCCCAAAATAGAGGGTAAAGCTGCATTCATTGCAGACTTGATACCGGAGTTTTCGGCTCCTAAAAAACTTCCAGCTTGTGATATCACAGCATCACCAATCTGGTCTTTTAACATGTCTAATAAATTAATTGCCATTTTGTTAAGGTTTTGTTTGAGACAAATATCGGAAGGATATAATCTCGTATTATATAAAATAAGTGATAAAAAAAATGAATGACTGTTTTGTGGGAAAGATAATTTAATTAGACGAAGCTAATTTACTGAATTTTTGATTCTTTTTTTTAAAAAAAATCGAGGTTCTCCTATTCAAGAATAACATTCTCCTGTTCAATTGCTTAGTTGAAATTGTAAATACATTAAGTATAATATGTTCACCTATTAATACGTAGTAAAGATGAGAAGTAACATTTTATTTTTTTATGCTAATTTAGCTTTTAGAATTAAGGTATTTTCAACTTTACCTCAAATCATAGTTGCCCAATAAAACTCAATCATTTTCTATGAAAAAAATAATCCTTTTCCTTTTTGGTTTTTTATTTTTTGTAACTGCAAGCGCTCAAGATATCAAGGTGCATGAAAAATTTGCGAATACCGCTCGTAAATTAGATACTAAAAGTACTCTCCAAACAATTGCTTTTGGTTCCTGCAATAATCAAAATAAAAGCCAAGAAATTTGGAAACATATCGTAGTCAACAAACCTGACTTGTGGATTTGGTTGGGGGATAATATTTATGGCGATACTCAAAATCCTCAGGTAATGGCTGATAAATATTCTTTGCAAAAAAATAATTTAGAATATCGAAGATTATTGGCTTGTTCTCCAGTAATAGGGACTTGGGACGATCATGATTTTGGATGGAATGATGCAGGGAAAGAATTTGCTATGAAAAAAGAAAGTAAGCGATTGCTACTTGATTTTTTAGATGTTCCCAAAAATGCTTCGGTTCGAAATCGAGAGGGAGTTTACCAATCATTTGTTTTTGGAAAGAATGGGAAAAAAGTAAAAATAATTTTATTAGATACTCGATATTTTAGAGATTCAGTAGAAAGAACAACAGGAGTCAATAAAATGTATTTACAAAATGTAGAGGGAGATATTTTAGGAGAAAAACAATGGGCATGGCTAGAGAAAGAATTAAAAAATAGTGATGCTCAAATTAATATCATTGCTAGTGGTTATCAGATCATAGCCAAAGAACATCGTTTTGAGAAATGGAACAATTTTCCCAAGGCTCGCGCTAGATTATTACAACTCTTACAGGAGACTAAACCTACCATGCCCATTTTAATGAGTGGTGATCGTCATATAGCAGAACTTTCAAGAACTAGACTTACTGGTTTGGAAAAACCACTTTTTGAGATTACATCAAGTGGGCTAACTCATACTTGGGATAAAAAACGGGAAGAGCCGAATCACTATAGAGTAGGGGAATTAGTAGTAGAGAAAAACTTTGGAATATTAAAAATCGATTGGTCGGGGAAAACTCCAAAAGTGAGTGTAGAAGTGAGGGGATTAAGAAATCAATTGTTTTTAAGAGAGGAATTATATTAGACTTTATTCGATGGACGTTGAACGTTTTACGTTTTACGTTCTCCCATACAACTTGATTTAGAATAAAGTCTCTTAATTCTAAAGTTATTTTTCAAAAGTCTTCCTATAAATTAAAGCTCCAATAGTTAAAATTAGGTTCTAGATGAATTCATTTGGTCATTTATAAAAAGTTATGGAGTTATTGATTATTAAGTTATTTCCAAAAGGGTACTTCTAAAGATTGTACGACTAATAACTCATTAACCAATAACTTAATAACCAAATGAAATCATCTAGAGCCTAAAATTAAGAGGTTGAATCCAGATATATGTCAGCTTAAACCTTACCTTAAATAGCACAAAGTTGACTTGGATAATTTTTTTTTTATCTAAGTCAAATTTTTTTTTAAAAAAAGTAATTTTTTTTCTAAAGGCAGAATCGTTAAAGAATATTTTTTTTTAATAAGTGTAAGGCCTCTTTAGAGCTTATTCAATATTTACAGAAAGTAATATTTCTACTATATTTTTTAATTTCAATGATAATCACATTTGGTTATTTTTATAGTATAAATATTTGATTTACAGATGCTTATAAGGTTTGTGGCATTTTTTTTAATTTCACCAAGAAATTTCTGAGCTATCCTATCTTTTCCTCACTAATCTTTTTTCACCATAAATTATCACTCAAAATCAAGTTATGTAGACAAAATCTACATAATATAATCAGTCGTATGGATGACATTTAAAATTTAAAATTTTGTAAACAACTTACATTTAGGACATTGATTCTGCAAAATTGCTCTTTTACCAAAAACAATTTTTAAAAAACTCTGTTCTCTTTTAATTATTTAACAAATTTTTAAACAAAACTAAATCGATCAATTATGATGTTATTAGAAGTTATGACGATTCCGAAGGATGATCCTATCGCGTTCACTTTTTTCACAGGTTATATGGCTATGATGGCTGCCTCTGTCTTTTTCTTTTTCGAAAGAGGAAGTGTTGACAAAAAGTGGAAATTATCATTATTAGTTTCAGGATTAATTACTGGTATTGCTGCAGTACATTATTTCTACATGAGAGATTATTACATGGCAACTGGTGAAAACCCAACTGCACTTCGGTACATTGACTGGACATTAACGGTTCCATTGATGTGTGTTGAATTTTATTTATTAACCAAAGCAGCAGGTGCAAAAACTAGCTTACTTTGGAAACTTATCTTTGCCTCCATATTGATGCTAGTTGCAGGTTACATTGGAGAGGCATTCAACCCTGAAGGTGGAAGTACATCTCACTCTGTAATTTGGGGAGTTATTTCTACAATAGGTTATATCTATATCCTTTATACTGCATGGGCTGGTGAAGTAGCACAGTTAGCTGCATCGAGTAACAATCCTGTGGTAGAAAGAGGTGTTAGAACTTTAGCTTGGTTCGTACTAGTTGGTTGGGCGATTTATCCAATCGGTTACATGTGTATGCCAGGCGGATGGTTGAATATAGCTCTAGGATGGGATTCTTCTAATGTAGACTTATTCTACAACATTGCAGATGCTATAAACAAAATTGGATTCGGATTAGTAGTGTATAACATTGCTATTTCATCTTCAAGCAAAACAGCAGCAGCATAATAAACAGCCTCAGAAAAAGAACTATTTTAACTAAGATGAATCGAAAGCACCACATTCTGTGTGGTGCTTTCTTCAAAATTTTCCTTCAATGAGAAAAATTAGCTTTCTAATTTTCTGTATGTCCTTTATTGGAATATTCATTTTTATGGAGTTTGGAGCTTTTTCTTTCTCAGATCAGTTATTTTGGTCAATTCTATTGATTATGCTTTTGGGAATTCCTCATGGAGCAATCGATCATGTTTTATTTTTGGAAAAAAGCAATGACGGAAACGAAAATAAAACTTCAGAATTTTATGCTTTTTATTTTGGCTTGATGATCTTCTATTTTGTTGCCTGGATGCTTGCTTCCACTTGGAGCCTAATTGCTTTCCTTTCCATCTCTGCCTATCATTTTGGGCAATCACAATTTGCAGATTTAAAAAATATTAGTCGTTCAGAATCTGTTTTTATTAATATTTCATGGGGAGTATCTATTTTGTCAGGGTTGTTGATGTACAATTATGCTGATGTAATTGATATCTTTCAATCTTCACCTGACCTCACAGATCTAATTGCAGTTTTCGATTTAAAATTAATTTCTATTTTATTATCTGCAAGTTCTACTGCAGCGGTAGTGGTTATACTTTGGTTAGGATATACTAAAAAGGTTTCTAGCGAAAGGATGGTTCTTGAATTAATAACTCTTGGATTAATTCATACTTGCTTTTATGCCTTACCAATCATTATTGGTTTCACTATATATTTCACGACTATTCATTCGCTTACCGTAATGTCTGAGGAGTTTGAATTTTTGAAAATGAAGAGAAATGGATTCTCCTTGTTGCAGTTTGTCCAATTATTAGCTCCATTTACATTACTGAGTATTTTTGGTTCTGTAATTATTATTGTGATATCAAGAATGGGCGATATTGGCGTTTCGGATGTTTTATTAATATTTATTTTACTTTCTTTAGTAACACTTCCCCATAGTATTGTGATGGATGGATTTTATGAGAAATTTCATCGAAGACAATTATAAGCTAAAAAAATATCTATTCCAGCATAGAAAAAAGAGCTGTAGAGCTGCCTTTCAAATGATAGAAAATTAAAAACCTCGAAGGAAAATACTTCAAGGTTTTCTGATTTTAAAAATGTCTGTTATTTAGAATTTTCCATTATTATTTTTCCAAGTTAACTACTTAGGAATATCTGTGATCACCTGCCAAGGTTCAATAAACTTTCCATTTTTGACTCTGAATAAACCATAGTACGCATTTGGTTTCCCCGCAAAATTATCTTCAGAAATAGTAAGAACAAAGTTCCCTTGATCAACTACCTGATGAATTTTGTGATACTCCATTTCGATTCCTGCTTTCCTAATTCTACCGATGCTTTTTGCGTAGGTCTGAGGATTAACTTAAAAAAACTTCATTAACAGTTATTTTAAAAAAGAAAAACCTTCAAAGTAATCATACTTTGAAGGTTTTATTTTATCAGTTAAAAATTTTTCTAACTTCTTTTGAAGAACATCAATCCTCGATACGCCAACCAATACATCACCGGTACCACGACCAACGTCAAGAACGTAGCGAACACCAATCCATAGATCACCGTCCAAGCCATAGTTCCCCAAAATTGTGCATTATCTCCACCCACAAAATATTGTGGATCTAAGTCAGAAATCAGAGTGAAGAAATTAATATTCAAGCCAATCGCCAAAGGTATCAATCCTAAAACGGTCGTAATCGCAGTCAATAAAACGGGACGCAAACGACGACCACCACCTTCAATGATCGCTTCCTTCACTTGATCTCTAGTCAGCTCACTCAATTTCTTCAATTCTAAATCTTGCAGTTTACGATCAATGACTAAGTTGATATAGTCCACCAAGACAATCGCATTATTTACTACAATTCCAGCGAGTGAAATAATACCCACTCCGGTCATGACTACCACTAAATCCATTCCTGAACCAACATATCCTAAGAATACTCCAATGGTACTAAATACAACCGAAAGGATAATAATAAATGGAGAAATGATACTGTTAAATTGTGCGACTAGAATTAGGAAAATAGCAAATAAGGCAACTGAAAATGCGCCACTCAAAAAGGCGAATTGCTCAGCCATTTCTTCTTGCTCACCACCAAATTCGTATTTATAACCAGCTGGCATCGGGAAATCTTCTAATAAGATTTTAAGGTCTTCTACAATTTCATTTCCATTGTAGCCATCCAAAACATTTGAGGTAATTCCGATATTTCTTTCTTGATCTGTTCGATTAATTAAATCATAACTTGAAGTAAATTTAATATCTGCAACTGTCGAAATAGGTACTTGGGCAATTTTACCATTAGCAGGATTTCGAAAAGTGATTCTTTGATTTAAAATATCTTCTTTGTCATATCGATACTCTTCTGCTAACCGTAAATTAATTGGATATTCATCTTCCCCTACTTTGAATTTAGATACCTCTTTTCCGAAAACAGAGGTACGAATTGCATCAGCAATATTGAAAGTAGAAATCTGATAAGTTCGAGCAGCTTCTCGATCAATGGAAATTTCCATTTCAGGTTTTCCAATTTTCACACTTGCTTTCAACTCCTCAATTCCAGGGATGTTTTTGCTTTTGATAAATGCGATAACATTCTCTGATAATTGAGCTAAAGTATCTACATTATCACCCGTCAATTGAATATCAATTGGCTTTCCTTGCGGAGGCCCAGATTGCTCTCGATCAACCACGATTTGAATACCAGGCACGCCTTGTACTGCTTTTCGAATATCGTTCATGGCTTCCACCGAGGAAAGTTCTCCACGATCTTTGGAAGGAATAAATGAAACGGTAATTCTTGCCTTGTGCGGTGAAGTTCCGAAACTTGGGCCAGCGTTTGGGTCACTTGTATTTTCTCCAATCTGCAATAAACTTGCTTCAATGATTGGTTCGTATTTTTCCATTGCGACACTCACTTTTTCTTCGAGGTCGGTCAAGATTTGATTGGTTACTTCAATATCTTTTCCCATCGGAAGTTCGATAAATGCATTTACATACAATGGATCTGCCTCTGGAAATAATTCAACCTTAGGCGCATTATTCACCATCAAAAATCCAGAAAAACCTAGTAATACAAATGTGCCTAAGAATATAAAAACCGGAACATATTTGTGGAGTACTTTTCCAATAAACCAATTGTATGCGTCTTCCAAAGCAGGTAAAACTGTATTTTGAAAACCAAATGACATTGGTCGAAGGGCAAAGAAATTAAGCAAGGTAATTCCCGTAGCAATAGCAAATAAGTTTCTCACCCAATAGGTCTGTGAGAAATGTCCAATAGCAGCAATCATCAGCATAACTAATGCACCGAGTAAAATATTTCTTACTTTTCTTTTTCGAACATCTGCATCGTTTGTTGCTTCATCTACTTTCATAAATACAGAAGTCAAAACTGGATTAATTACCAAGGCAACAAAAAGCGATGAAGACAAAACGATGATCAAAGTCTTCGGTAAGTAACCCATAAAACTTC
Source organism: uncultured Saprospiraceae bacterium (assembly GCA_964352225.1). Lineage (GTDB taxonomy): Bacteria > Bacteroidota > Bacteroidia > Chitinophagales > Saprospiraceae > CAJQQY01. The sequence continues at coordinate 12,756 of CAYGRM010000154.1, forward strand.
CCATCAGTCCAGGCCAAAATGCCAAAGGAACAAAAGCAGCCAAAGTAGTCAAAGTCGAGACGATAATCGGCAAAGCAACTTCCCCTGTTCCATACTTCGCCGCATCAATTCCAGAGTAGCCTTCCTGCATATAATTATAAATATTTTCCACCACTACAATTGCATTATCCACCAGCATCCCAAGTGCTAATATCAGAGAAAATAGCACCACCATATTCATGGTAAAGCCCATGATATTCATAATCATAATACCCATCAACATTGACAATGGAATAGCTAATCCAACGAACATTGCATTCCGCAATCCAAGGAAAAATAACAAAACTAAAACGACTAAAATCACACCTGAGATAATACTGTTTTCCAAATTGGAAACCATATCTCGAGTCTGGTTACTCATGTCATTAAAAATAGAAACTTTGATATCTTTTGGGAAAATTTCTTTTACTGCCAAATCAACTTCAGCCTTGATTTTATCGGAAGCAACAAGTAAGTTTTCACCACTTCGCTTGATGACATCTAGTGATATAACTGGTAATTTATCAGATCGAGCGATACTTGTTTTTTCTTTATTGCCAAATGAAACGGAGGCAATATCTCTAAGGAAAATTGGAGCATTATTTTCATTTTTGACAATCATGTTTTCCAGTTCTTTCGCACTTTTGAATTCTCCCAAAACTCGAATGGAACGACGGAATCCATTCGTCAAAAGCTCCCCTCCAGACATATTCATATTCTCCGACTTGACGGCATTTTCAATGTCCATAAAACTGACTTGCATCGCTTCCATTCTTGGAAGATCAACTTCGATTTTCACTTCTCTATCCAATGCACCTTTCAAATCTACTGCTTGGATTTCTTTGATGTCTTCAATCTTTTCTTCCAAGTATTCTGCATAGTTTCTCAATTGCTCGTTGGGATAATTTCCAGAAATATTCACCGACATAACCGGCATTTCCGAAAAATTAAAATCCGAAACATCTGGCTCAGAAGGCAAGTCATTGGGTAATTCTGCTTTTGCTTTGTCCACCGCATCTTTGACTTTTCGCAACGCATCATCAACGTCTACATCCATATCAAATTCGGCGATGATGATAGAAAAATCTTGAGCAGAGGAAGAAGTCAATTCTTTGATTTCTGAGATTCCTCCTAGTTCTTTTTCTATTGGTCGAGTGACTAAGTTTTCAATATCCTTCGCCGAGTTTCCAGGGTAAACGGTATTGATAAAAATGTTAGGCATCGAGATTTCTGGGTAAGCTTCCTTAGGCATACTATTGTACATGGAAATCCCAAAAAACATAACCATTAACGTCAACACAAAGACACTCGTTCGATTATCGACTGCGAAACTTGTCAACCCAAATTCACGCAATCCTTGTTTTATTTTATTTACTATTTTATTGGACATTTTCTTTTTATTTAAATTTTAGAGTTGATTTCTTCACTCCTAAAATTATTATTGAACATCTGGTTGTTGCACCTTGATCAATGCATTATTTGCCATTCCTCTAGCACCAGTTACAATGAGTTCTTCGTTTCCTTGTAGGCCTTCTTGGATGATGATATTTCCATCGTAACTTTCGCCAGTAGTCACGTAAACTTTTTCAGCCATCGCACCTTCTTCTCCATCTTTTTTGATAAAAACGTAATCCTTTCCACTCACTTCCTGTTGCACCAATTCCAAAGGAACTGTAATTACATTTTTTGCAGAGAAATCATTTAATAACATATTAGCTAACAAGTTGGGCTTGAGTAATCCTTTGGGATTAGGTAAGTTGACTTCTACTTTAAAAGTTCTGTTGGATGGATTGATTGTTCTTCCTAGCATGGAAACTCGACCTTTCGTTTTCATGTCCAACGCTGGAATTTCGACGGACATCATTTCACCTTGCCGCACATCTCTCAAAAACTTTTCAGGAACATTAGCCACAATTTTTACTTGGCTAGTATTTAAGATTTGAACGATGGGCGCACCAGGACTGGTCATCTCTCCAGCCTTTGCTATTAC
>CAYGRM010000155.1:0-7201 GCA_964352225.1 uncultured Saprospiraceae bacterium
GTCTGCTTGCTGCGAGGTAGGTTAATAAAATTCAATTGAAAATTACGCTAATTTCATAAAAGAAAAGCCAACTATTTCACTCCGAAATAGTTGGCTTTTCTTTTTATGAAAAATTGAATTATTTTTTTCTCTTAGTGTTGATTAACTCTAATTGATTTCTGAATTCTTGCTCATCAGGATGTCTTCGGATCAACTCCTCTGCAAACGGAAGTGCTTTATCATATTTCTTTTTCTTAATATATTTTTTCACTCGCTTGATTACTTTTGCATCACTATCACAATATTCATTATCGGTTGCAAATTTGAAAGCTGACTTTTCTAAAACTAACAAATCGGCATCTGGATAATAAGAGTCACTTTTGGTAATTAAAGAAAATCCAATCGTCATTTCCATCTCAGAAGCTCTTGCCCAAGATTTCCAATCTTCTTTGGTGGCTTCTAGAAATGTGGTTAATTTTTCTTCAATCCCCATACCTAATTCATTACTGAATTCAAACTTATCCAATTTACCATCTTGACTGATGGTAAGTTTTATTTTGGAAAGTCCCACTCGACAATTGTCAAAAGCTTCCTGAGGATAGCGTACATTTTTTTTGAATAACTCTATAAATGCATCTGATCCACCCTGAAATCGATTATCCAAAACGTAGTAAAATGACGAATCATCCTCACAAATAATTTCATGATTATTTTTTGAAGAAAAAATAAAAGATGAAAGAGACAAAATGCAAATAGCTCCGATGGTAGTTAAAAGATAATACTTCATAATGTAATAGAATTGAAATTGTAAAATTAAAATTGGTTTAAATGTTTTACAAATGTTTGCGCGAGGGAAGTATTTTGAAGGGGAATATTTTGATCAATCTGAGTCACCCATTTTATTCCGCTGATGGCGTTAGTTAACCAGATTTCTTCAATGTCTTTTAATTGATTTAATTTTATTTGTGTTTCTTGAATCTGATAATTTTTTTCAGAGGCAATTCTTAGTATTGTTTTCCTCATGGTTCCTGCTACACAACCTTCTGACAATGAGGGAGTTATGATTTTATTCTTTTTAATAAAAAAAATGTTAGAACTACTTGCTTCAGAAATTCTACCTTTTTCATTTAACATTATAACATCATCCAAATTTCGTTCCTCTTTGTTTAATCCAGCTAAAATATAAGGTGAACTATTGCAAGTTTTGAAATTAGCAATGGGGGAGCAAGGCAATTTAACTTCATCAAAAATACCAAGATGTAAGCCTTTTTGGTTGAGGGAAAAATGAGCTGAGGGGAGGGACGAAGCGGAAATTAAAAATTGAGGACGATTATTTTTAGGTGTGTAAAGGCCTCCTAGAGATCGAAAAACAGTAATCCGAATTCGAGCATTTCCGTCTGTGATTTTTTTGATTTCTTTATTAAAAAAGGAAGGAGTGTATTTCTTGGGGACTTTATATTTAAAAAAATGTAAACCTTGTAACAATCTATTTACGTGGTTTTCCAAAAATGGAATTTTCCCTTCTGACATTCTAATAGTTTCGAACAAAGCATCTCCATAAAGAAAGGCTCTGTTTTGACTATTCAAAATAGGTTCGTCAGAAGGGAAAATTTTACCATTGAAATTGATCTTCATTTATACTTAAGCTATCAGTAAAATCGAAAATTAGAGGAACAGTTTTTTACTAATTTTTTTAAAAAAAGAATTGATGAACTAATTTTTAATTTCACTAGTCAACAAATTTTAATACCAGCCTGCTCCATGTTTTCCCCAAGGAATTGCACCAAGAAATGAAAGTAAACCAAGCAGAAAAAGTAACCATGTAAATCCAAATTTTGCTTTTGCCTTTGCTTTTCTTTTTGCAATAGAATATCCTGCGGTGATAAAAATGATACCCACAATCATTGCTGGAATATGAGCAAAAACGAAATATCTGTGAACAGGGTCATCTTTCCAACCTTCAGGAAACATTAATCTTTCACTAATCAATAAGACTAAGATTCCCAAAATCAATTGAATATGAGAACTAATTAAAGTGAACAAGGCTAATTTTTTGTCTTGAGCAGTATATTCTTTATTGGTCATCCATTTTGAAAAGGCTGTAAATATGGTGACTACTAGCAATGCTAAGATAATCCATCGATTAATTGAATGTAAGTGTTTTACGATACTATACATGTTATTTTTTTTTGAAAGTTAAATTGAAGTGATTTATTTTGAAAACTCAAGAAAGGCAATTTTTACATCTAAAAAAAATGTTTCAATAGTTTTAAAACAAAAGCGATGTTAGAGTTTTATCCCCTAACATCGCATTTAATTTTTGGTTTAAAAAACTTGCAAAACGACAATTTATAATTGTAGTTTTTTATGATATTTCTCCACCACAACTTGACCCAGCACCAGCGGTACAACCATAGCAATGTTGATTCAATACTACTTTTCTATTTTTCAATTCTTCCAAATCGAATTCGTCAATATGTTGTGATTTTTTAGCAGCTACTTTCAAATCTAGCATTTGATTAAAATCACAATCGTACACAAATCCCTCCCAACTAATCGATATAGTATTTCGGCACATTAATCCCATAATGGTGGCAGGATTGAATGCGTCCACTAATTTTTGCATGTACTCTTCATAATTGCCAGATTCCAAGAGGTAATCTAAAAATCGAGCAATGGGCAAATTGGTAATAGCAAATAAGTTATTGAAAACAATATCGTATTTTCTTTTTAATTGACGTTTGAATTCAGCTTCCAGAGTAACTTGAGATCCTGGTAAAAATGCGCCTGAAGGATTGAAGACTAAATCCAATTGGAGTCCAGTTCCCTCTTTCCCATAGCCTACTTCATTTAATAATTTAAGCGCTTCGATAGAGTCTTCAAAAACACCATCACCTCGTTGGCTATCAGTTCTACTTTTACTAAAATATGGTAAAGAAGAAACGACATGCACTTTATGTTTTGCTAAAAATTCAGGAAGATCACTATATTTTTTGTGAGCTTTGATGATAGTCAAATTGCACCGATCGATTACCTTTTTTCCCAATTTAGTGCACTCTTCTACAAACCAGCGAAAATGAGGATTCATCTCCGGAGCACCTCCTGTAATATCAACAGTATGAATAGTTGGGACGCTAGCAATGATTTCAAGACATCTCTCCAAAGTTGCTTTGTCCATATTTTCTTCCTTCCGATCTGGCCCAGCATCGACATGACAATGTGCACAAGTCTGATTGCATAGTTTTCCGATATTGAGTTGAAAAATTTCTAAAGTGGAAGGAAGTAATTCTGGAAAACCATTATCGTTTAATTTTTCTGAAAAGTTGGGGAATTTAGAATCAACGATTTCTTTACCATTCAAAACCTTTAGCTGAAAAAATGAATCAGATAAATTATTACCCGTTCGCTTCAGCGTTTTACCTTTTTGCTTGATTGCCATATTTTAAAAAATTTCTAATTATTGTAATTTGGATTGATCTATTTGTTTGACAAATAATAATTTGTCTGGTTTTAAAACTGTTTTTACATGGTTAATTTTTTCACTTTATTCATCATTTGCACTCCGTAAACTAAAGTTGCTCCGCTCTGAATAGCAGCAGCTACATGAACTGCCTCCATCATTTGTTCCTCATCAGCCCCCTTTTTCAAACAATCAGAGGAATAGGCATCGATACAATATGGACATTTTACAGTATGAGATACAGCCAAAGCAATTAAAGCTTTTTCACGTTCTGTCAAAGCACCTTCTTGAAATACAGAGCCATAATAATCAAAGAATTTTTTTCCATATTCTTCTTGCCACTCAGAGATATTCCCAAATTTTTTAAGGTCTTCTGGATTAAAGTATGTGTCTTTACTCATGTTCAATTTTTTTTAAAAATTTAAAATGCAATTTTTTTCAATAATGTTGATAGTATTCTAAGTTTAATTCAGTTTTTTTGCCGTAACTGTTTTCAATGGGACATTTAGTTAACACCATTATCCTAATTATAGATACGCAAAAAAAGTGAAGTTCGGATTTTTCATTGACAAATATTAAAATTAGAATTATTAATGTCGAAGTATTTCAAAATTTAAAGAGGGTAGAAATGAATATAAAAATTCAATTGATTTTTTTGATTTCTGTTTTGGTAATTTGTTTTTCTAGTTGTGAGGAAGCTGCTCCAGATTTCAAAAATTTACCGTACGAAACATCGGAGGGTATCCTTGCAGTCATTGAGATTCCATCTGGTACTAACCGTAAAATTGAGTATAATGTTACAACAGAAAGGTTTGAGATTGATGTGAAAAATGGCAAGGAGCGAGTGATTGATTTCTTACCATATCCTGGTAATTATGGATTTATTCCATCGACCTTGATGGATAAGGATAGAGGCGGAGATGGCGATGCATTGGACATTTTAGTGATTTGTGAAAGTTTGAAAACTGGTGATACTATTTCTGTCATTCCCATCGGTACTTTGTTATTAAATGACTCGGGTGAGTTAGATACTAAAATAATTGCTGTGCCAGCAGATCCTCTCAAACAAATCATACAAGCAACTGATTATCAGACCTTTACGGTGAAATATAATATGGCTCAGAAAATTATTGAGAATTGGTTTTTAAATTATAAAGGTCTAGGTGTAACGGAATTTATTGGATGGAAAAATGATAATTACGCTAAACGAGAAATTGAAAAATGGAAGAAAATAGAGAACTAACTAAGATTAGTCGAAATAAATAAAAAATGAATTCAAATATATATTTCTTCGTTCATCAACTAATTTTACTCAATTTTTAGTTTAGTCTAAAAATGTATAACACTCCTAAAATTGAAATTTAAATAAGCTCTAAAAACAATTCTCATCAAATATTGTTAATTTTGGCGGACAAATAAAGTTATATGGAGTATCAAGAATCTACTAACATTTTGCAAAAAGAAGTAACTAAAGGATATTTATTACCACAAAAAGATATAAGCGTAGTCCTATATCACTCTATTCATAATGCTGGTGATGATTGGGATGCTGCAGCCCCTGAGCACAACCTTTTTTTACAAAAAAAATACCTCCAACTTTTAGAAGATAATCCACCCGAAGATGTTCATTTTGTTTATATGTTATTTTACAAAAAGTCAAGACCCATTGGCGTAGCCATTGGTCAAGTGGGAAATTTTAGTGCGGAAAAAAGTATTAATGATAATAATGAGCAAGTTGAAAAAGAAAAGCCTTGTCCTATCTCTAGGGTTACCAATTTCTTTAAAAGTTTCGTAGCGAAAAAGGTAGATATTACAGCTTTGGTTTGTGGTAATGCCCTGCTGACTGGAGAGAGTCATAATATTTGTTTTCGAGAGGGAGAGGTTTTAGCAGAAGAGGAGTATCATATCTTAAATGACACCTTGGAGTTTGTGCAAAAAGAATTAGATAAAAAAGGAATCAATGTTAGCCTTACTTATCTGAAAGAATACCATCAGCACCAGAGACCAAGTGCTCAAAAATTATTGGTAGAGAAAAATAAATACCACGAGTTTACGGCTCAACCAAATATGGTTTTAGATTTTCGGGAAGATTGGAATTCTTTTGGTGATTACCTAGCTGCGATGTCTTCAAAATATCGAGTCCGGGTAAAACGTGCTTTCAAAAAAGGAGATGCTATTGAAAGGAAAGATTTTGGAGTGGAGGAAATTAAAGAAAATTTAGATCGAATCTATGATTTATATTCAAGGATTGCCGAGGGATCTGTTTTTAATTTAGTCAAATTGAATCCTCAGTATTTTGTAGCCCTAAAGGAAAAGTTGGGTGATGATTTTAGGATGACTGCATATTATATTGATGATAAATTAGTTGCGTTTTTTACTACTATAAAAAATTATCATGAGTTAGAAGCACACTTTTTAGGTTATGACGAGGATTTTAATAGAGAACACCAAATGTATCTTAATATCTTATATGATATTGTTAAAATTGGCCTTGAGCAAGAATGTAAATGTATTGTTTTTGCCAGGACAGCTTTGGAAATAAAGAGTTCAGTAGGAGCGGAGCCGCATGAAATGTATTGGTATTTAAGACATCGAAATAAAATATCTAATCGGTTTCTTTCACAAATTGTGGACTATTTAAATCCAAAAGATGAATGGGTTCAACGTAAGCCATTCAAAGACCAATCATAGTGACCACAGAGTTATATTAATTAAAAACAAAAACCTTTAAGGCGAATTCACCTTGAAGGTTTTTTAATTTTGAATAATTTTTTATTTAGTAAAAATACTAATGGTCTTAATTCCTGAGGCAGGCAAAAAAGTCAGCGTAAATTTTTTAGTATTTATTTTTTCCAAAATTATGCGATCTGATTCTTTAGTGGAAAAAACTTTTTTATCTCCTTCATCTTTAATTAAGCCATATGATTGTTGAGTCTTAGCATTAATCAAGTGAAGTCCACCATTGCGTTTATCTTTTAAAACAAAATCATCCCAGAGGATCGTTGATTTATTTGCTTTTTGGATTTCGTGAATAGTGTTTTGTTCATTCCATACACCTACCATCCATTCCAATTGTTGGATAGTCGACAGGTAATTTATCCCTGGTATTTCCTCTTTTTTAGCTCTAGCCATTTTAGAAGTAGAAACATTCGCGTCATCTGAAGCAACTTGTTTTGAGGCCAAAGCAGATTCAGTTTCAACTATTTCATTTGCGGTAACATTACTCTTCATTTCTTTTCGTTCCTTGATGGCAAGCATCTCCTTTGCAAGTCTTTCTGGTCTGTTTACACTTCCTGTAAATGTCTTGTTAGACGCAAGTAATTTTTTCGCCTGAGTTCCTTCTTGGATTGGATTTGTATATTGGTCTTTTAACTGTTTCTGAAATTCAACCACCATTCGAATATTAGTACTTGCATCTGAATAAACAGTTTCTAAATCTTGGATTAACCAATTTTCTGTACTTGTCGTATCATCAGCTTTAGCAAATTTTGAGCTTTGTTGATCTGATAAAACAGTAATCAAGGAGATCACCGCCACCAAAGCAATTACAGCTGCAGCCATGGCAATTTGACGATATAAAAAGGTGTGACCTTTACTTCGTCGATTATCTAATTTACTTTCCAATCTTTTCCAGGTTCGCTCAGAAGGGCGTTCCTCCAACTTATGTTGGTTGTCACGGATTAAATTGGATATATCTTTTTTATTTTTCATTATCTTGAAATTGTGTTTTCTCTAAATTTCATTTTTAAAAAATTCAATCAA
>CAYGRM010000155.1:7211-14732 GCA_964352225.1 uncultured Saprospiraceae bacterium
TCTTTAAAACATCATGAGTCAAAACATCTGAAAATGGAATGACTCCAGTTCGAATATCCATCAATAAGGATTCACAGGTAGCGAATGCTTTGACTTCATTCTTTTTGAACATTTTATACTTATAATACAAATCACTATTGATGTAAAAGATTAAGAGTAAATCTGCTTGCATTCTCACCGCTGATTCTCTTAATTGAGTTAACGTTGGATTTGATTTGGTCATTAATTTCGGGAGTAGAAAAACCTTTTTTGTTCTGCCGGTACTTTCTAGTTTCGATTTTAAAATTTCAAACTGATTACGTTGAGTCTGCATTTCTTCTTCATTATTCCAAGCGTATTTATTGTAATTAGAATAAGTCGAATTCATATTTAAAATGGCAACCCGAACAGTATCTGGTAATTTTATTTTTCCATTCAACAATCGTTGAATATCTTCTTCTGAGATGGTGCTTTCCTTATCTGAAAAAAGCGATTGGGTGATTAATTCGGGTTTATATTCTTGCTGAGAGGCATTTTCGAAATTGGGTGCTCCCACTTTAGAATAACTCCTTCCACAACTTGATAACAACACACTTACAAGAAATAGAAATAAATATTTATTCATAATTTTTAGTGCTAAAAAATATAAAACAATGAACTTACAAGAATAAATAGAACTCCACCAACTCCTGGAATTTGATTTTCTCTAACTAATTTTTGTAATCGTTTCTTGGCTAAAATTAATTGAGATTTTGAGGTGTTTATACTGATTCCTAGTTGCTCGGCAATCTCTCGGTGTTTGTATCCTTCCACCACGTATAAGTTGAAAATAGTCCGGTAGCCAGTTGGTAATTTATCCAAAAGATTTAAAATATCTTGAGCCTCTAATTGATCTTGAACCGTAACAAATGACTGAATTTCAATATTACTGATCTCCACAGTCATTTTGAAATTATTGTTTTTTCTCAAATGCATTAATGCTTCGTTCACCACAATTCTACGAATCCAACCTTCAAAACTTCCATCTCCTTTGAACATATCAATTTTAGACATGGCCTTAAAAAGACCTTCCACTAAAACGTCTTCGGCGTCCTCATGATTTTTTAAATATCGTTTGCAGACTCCGTACATTTTTGGAGAATATTTATCGTAGAGGGCCTGTTGCGCTTGACGATTCTGCTTTCGACAACCTTGTATAATTTCTTGTTCAGTCACATTGGTAGTTTTCGAGTGAACTAATCTGGTTTCGGCTAATTGGTTTTATATATAAAATTAAAAGTTTTTATTAAAAATCAAACTTTACATTTTTAGTTGTTTATCTAATCTTATAGATGCCAATGATTATTTTTTTGGTGTGTCAGGCTCCTTTCTTTTTTTTCTTTTTTTTATAAAAAAGTAAGATTTGATCCTATCTTTGCGCTTCTTTTAGCCTTACCAAATATATTTCCATTTTATTTAATTAATAAATAACTTAAAAATGAATCTCGAAGGTAACCGGTATCTTTTTGAGGGGGGAATAGACCCTCTGGAACTTTGTAAAAAATATGATTGCCCATTGTATGTGTATGATACAGGCATAATGAAGCGACAATATAATCGCTTGGTTAATGCTTTTGATGTCAAACAGATCAAGATTAATTACGCTTGTAAAGCGTTGACCAATTTGAGTATTTTAAAGTTTTTTAAACGGTTAGGTTCAGGATTAGATACAGTTTCGATCCAAGAAGTTCGATTAGGGCTAAAAGTTGGGTTTGCTCCAGAGGATATTATTTATACGCCAAATGGAGTTTCTTTGGAAGAAATAAAGATGGCAGCTGAACTTGGGGTAAAAATCAATATCGATAATATATCAATTTTGGAACAATTCGGTCAGGAGTTTAAAAATATTCCTGTTTGTATTCGAATTAATCCACACATTATGGCTGGCGGAAGTTCGAAAATATCAGTTGGACATATTGATTCAAAATTTGGAATTTCATTTCATCAAATGCCTTTAGTGAAAAGAGTGCTTGAAGCAACTGGTTTGAAAGTAGAGGGTGTTCATATGCATACTGGCTCTGATATCATGGATGCTAATGTATTTTTGATGGGAGCAGAAATATTGTTTAATATCGCTAAAGATTTTCCAGATTTACAATACATCGATTTCGGAAGCGGCTTTAAGGTACCTTACAAAGAGAATGATATAGAAACGGATATTGAGGATTTAGGTGTAAAGATATCCGAGCGATTTAACCAATTTTGTAAAGATTATGGAAGAGATTTGACTTTGATGTTTGAGCCTGGAAAATTTTTGGTAAGCCAATCTGGATACTTTTTTACTAAAGTTAATGTAGTAAAGCAAACTCTTTCTACCGTTTTTGCGGGTGTTGATTCGGGATTGAATCATTTGATCCGACCGATGTTTTATAATTCTTATCATCGAATTCAAAATGTTTCTAAGCCAAATGCCAAACCTAGAATTTATACTGTGGTGGGATATATTTGCGAGACAGATACATTTGGAGTGAATCGTAGAATTAATGAAATTCAAGAGGGAGACATCCTAGTTTTTCATAATGCTGGAGCTTATTGCTCTTCCATGGCAAGTAACTATAATTCACGATTTAAACCTGCAGAGGTGATGATTTTTGAAGGAAAAGATTACTTGATTCGGGAAAGAGAAAAGATGGAAGATTTGACGGCGAAGCAAATTGAGGTAAATTTTGAGGAAGAGGTAAAAGTGTAGTTTTTTGCCGCAGACTTTTTATGACTTTTTTTATGACTTTTCGCAGCTTTAGAAAGCCTGTGAAAAGTCATAATTTGTCAGTTTAAGTCTGTGGCAAAAAATATAAATCATTTCCGAAGCACTACATCAACCCTTCGACTTTGACTATTTGTATCATTATTTGGAGAACTTGCAATAGAACCAAGTCCCTCCGTTTTTATTACTTTATCAATCGTTACTCCGTATTCTGAAAGGAATGAAACGATGGCTTTTGCTCGCTTCTCAGACAACTTTTTATTATAAGTGTCCGAACCACTATTATCTGCATAACCAACTACTTCCACTCTCCAGTCTTTTTCTCTGTTCAGTAATTTAGATAATTCTTTCAATTCTATTTCGGCTTTTTGAGTTAAGTCATAGGAATCGAATTCAAAGAAAAATTGAACTCGTTTTTCTCGAACGGGAGATCCTTTTCGAACCGCTACTGTCTTGATATTATTCTTGGGGACAAGTGGTAATTTGATGGTATTATTTGAAGTATTATCCTGTGCATCTAAAAATTGAGCATCAATAAAATAATCGTAACCTTTTTCATTTATTTGAAAAGAGTAACCTTTATTTCCTGGCACACAAAGGAAAAACCATCCTGTTTCATCAGATTGTGCAGTAAATTTTTCTTCTGAATTGCTAATGTTTACAGTTGTTGCAATGGGTTCTCCTGTTTCTTCATCCGTCACAAATCCTTCTAAGTGAACCATAGGAATAGGTCTTAATTCTTCAGGAAGCTCAAAAGTATAGATGTCCAAACCTCCCGTTCCATTCATTCTTTCAGATGCGAAAAAGGCAGTTTTCCCATTTCCTTGAACATACATTCCTATTTCTTTTCCAGTAGAATTAATAGGATAACCAAGGTTTTCGGGTTTTGTCCAGAGGCCATTTTCAAACCTTGAGACAAATAAGTCTCCATCACCTTGTCCGGGATGACCAGTAGAAGTGAAATAAAGCGTTTTTCCATCATTAGCGATAAATGGTGCTTCTTCATCTCCTTTAGTGTTTATCATTGCACCTAGATTTGAAGGTATTCCCCAATCTCCATTTGGCATTAGTGAACTCAAATAAATATCACCACCGCCAAGTCCATCTTTTCGAGTACTTGAAAAAAACATTTTAGTCCCATCACAACTAATCGAAGGTTGAGAATCCCACTCCTGGGAATTCAAGTTTCCTTCGAGTCGGGAGACTTCGATAATCTCTTCATCTTTCAAGGTCGCCTTATAAATATCGCAACCACCTTCCGTATCCTCACGCATACATCCTGAAAAATAAAAAGCTCTTCCATGCATTTCGAAACGAGCCATTCCCTCATTTTCATCAGTATTTAAAGAATTGCCATAAGCTTTTCCTTTTTTCCAATTATCACCATCTCGATAACTTAAATATATATCTTCATTGATATCTTTTAATTTTCTCGTAAAAACTAATTTCTTCCCATCACTAGTGATAGTTGGAAGATATTCGTCATATTTTGAATTAATATTTTTACCCAAATTATATGGTTCATCAATGATCATACTTTTATCCAAATTGAAAACATAATCACAATTCATTTTTCGTTCTTCCAGCATCAAGTCATAGGTAATCTCTAAGCCAGATTCCTTTTTGACATTGGTATAATTGTTATCCTTCATTTTTTCATATCGTGTGAAAAAATACATGGCTAACTCAGGATCACCTAATTTAAAATAAGCTTCTCCACACTCGAAAAGTGCCGCTCGCGAAAGTTTATCATCAATTTCAAAACTTTGTTCGTATGCCTTAATTGCTTTTTTGAATTGTCCTGTTTCGAGGTAGGTCTTTCCCAGTAAACGATGCGCCACGGCAAAATTATTTTTAATTTTTACCGTATGCTCGAGCTGTTTCATGGCAGCTTCAATATTACCCTTATTCATCAGACGCTCTGCAATACGAAGAGATTCCTTGGCATTATTGGTATCTCTAAAATCGTTATAATCTTGACCAAAAGACCAATGATGGGAAAGTAGAAAAATGATAAGATATGTAAAAAACCTGTTCATGGAAACTCTTTTTCAGTTTTGGTAAAACGTACATTTTTGTCTAAAAAATGGAATTTTGTTTATTCTCCAAACACCTCAAAAGTTGATTTTATTTTTTGCAAAAATAAGAACAATTCTCTTCCTTGATGTAGTGGAATGGAGTTATTTTTAAACCCATTTTTTTAATTGAATATTAGGGGAGAATTTTTTGATGAAAACTATTTTTTAAAATAACTTTCATCAATTTTAACTTTTTTGCAATAATTGTGCTGTTTTTTGTGATTTACTAACTTGTTGATTTACAATGAGTTAAAGAGCCTGAATTTGAAAGGAAGTTTTAATTACCTTTTCAGTATTTGATACTTTAAAGTTTGTTAATTTTCAATATTTTTCTCTTCAACTTGATCAGAAAGTTCTTGATCTGCTAGTGATTTTGGGTCCTCTTGGTAACGGATAACTAATTTGTAATTTCCTTTTAATTGTGTGATAATTGGTGACAGCATCAATTTCATTAACTCATCTGCTTGGTCTTTTGCTTTATCAAATATCCGATCTTCGATGGCATCTCTTCGAAATTCTGTGCGTAAAACATTGAAATTTTTATTAAAATCCTCATTACTTAATTCACGCATCCAACCCACATCTAATTTATCAATTTTGGGATAAACCTCGTGTGATAAAATTTGTGGAGCTGGCATACTTACATAAACTCGTTTTCGTCCTTCATCTAATTGAATTTCGAAAAAATTATCTAGTTTGAATCCTACTTTCAGAACACTAATTGCTGATACTTCGATGTCTGTGGAGGAAATGGAATATCCCCAAATTTTAGTTTGGAGTTGTTTATTTAAACCTTTTCGATCACGCACTTCCATCGTTGCCAATTCTGCAATTGTTTTTTCTACTTTTTCTTCGAGCATCCCTTTAGAAGAACTGAAATCCTTAATCGCAGCTTTTTGTTCAAGTCTACGAATCATCGGTTTGAGACTTTCTTGCAAAGCAATCATACAAGGTGTTTCAACACCATTTCCAATCCCAGCAATTTTTCCACCTTTTGAAATGACCAAGTTCATAATGATTTGATTGACCAAATAACAACTATAGTTAGAAGCTACTTCATTCAATGCTTCGGTGGCAGAATTATAATTATTTCCATACCACGACTCATACATATTGGCTGAGGTATCTCGGATTTTTAGAAAATCATTGTAGTACATTTGGCGTAAATAGGGATGTTGCTTTTGGTAGGCAGGTTCAATTTCCATTTTTATAGAATCAGGCAAATCCATTCTGTTGGCAACATGATTTAGCATGCTCAAATTAAAATTATAAATAAGGTCATTAAATTCTCGTTGATATCTTTCTGGGTTAGTTAAAATTGCTAAGGTCGTTTCATCATCTACCTTGAAATCAAATTCAGCTGGAATATATTTAATCTGCATTTCTTTGGGAATACTTGTATAGTTTTCACCATTGGAAAATGAGTAGTCGGAATTTTTAAAATAGTTATAAAATAACAAGAGACATATTCCGAAAAATAAGGTGTATAGCAGTATTTTGCTGAGTGAAGTTCCTTTACCGTAAATATTTTCTGACATGATATAGGGTTGTAAAAAATTAAGATTCGTCCTTCGAAATAGACGTTTTTAAATTGTTAAGTCACTAATGAAAAAATTAAAAGATAGTGAATCGAACTTCTCTAAATTTACTAATACTTTTTTGCAAAAGTAAAAAAAACAGATTAACCACTAGCTTTATTAGGCAGCACTCCTAAATTATAAAACGTTATTTGGTTAGTTCTTGTTTATATTGCTGTATTGATTACAGCATGTTTGTTTTTTGTTTTCTCATTAGAAGATATTAATTTTTAAATGAGGATAAGACCGCTACAACTTAGGAATTGTTGCGGTTTTTTTATTGGCAAAAATAAAAAGGTGTTTTGTTATTCGAATCGAGTCACATAAGAAATATAATCTGTGGATTTAATTTCTCCAAAGTCTGCCTGCCTGCCTAAAGTTGTAATTTGTCCCCGATGATAAGTGGAGTGATTCATAACATGATGAATAATTTGTTGAATGGGAATAGAATAACTGTTACCTTTAGTATCTTGAAAATCACAAACGGAATCAAAAAATGATTCTTCTTGATTTTCTATAAATTCCAAAAAGTCTTTTGAAACCTTTAATCCCATCTGGAGAACCTCTTGTAGCGTACCATTAAATTCAGGAAAAGTTGCAGCAGAATTTCCTTTTAATCTCATCAACCATATTTTTTCAGCTCCCCATAAGTGTTTCATCGTTAATTCTATAGATGGGAAACTGTTGACAATTGGTTGAGTGATTATTTTTTCATCATATTGCTTGAGTAAGTCAACTGTTCTTTGATTAGCCCAAAGGTTGTATTTTAAAATTTCGATCCAATGGTTTTTCATATTTTTAGATTTTGACTCGTAAAACGACTCTCCGATTTATCAAACGTTGAACGGCTCAGAGAATCATTTTACGAGCCTTGCGTGAAATTCCAAAATTATTATAATTTTGGAAATAGATTTAACAAACAACATATTAAATGCTTCATCAAAAATCCACTTTAAATTGTAATGGTCAGCTACTTGATCTTTCCGATCCAGTTATTATGGGCGTTTTGAATGTAACTCCTGATTCCTTTTTTGATGGAGGAAAATATAAAAATGTAAAAGCGTTGTTACATCAAGTTGAGAAAATGATTTCTGAGGGCGCAATGATCATTGATGTGGGAGGAATGTCTACTCGCCCAGGTCCA